>PKXT01000014.1:4236-9488 GCA_003133505.1 Acidobacteriota bacterium | reverse complement strand
GGGGGAGGATATCACAAAGCATTGCTTCGCTGTTTCCGTCCCATCCGGATCTATGTAAAGTCTCGCTGCCCGGTTCGTGGGGCGATTATTCCGGGTTTCCTAGGGTAAACACGTGCCAGAGAAATGCGTCGAATCTAGGCGACTAATGCCCGTTCTACAAGGGACGGCGGCGATTGTGGGCGTCGGACCGGAATTGATCTAGATCGGAGGAGTGAGGTTGGAATTTACGCAATGCAGAATCATCGCAACCCTTTCGCGAGGCAACCGTACATCTGCGCCAAACGGCGTTTCCGGCGTCTCAGACAGACGTTTGCCGCATTGCTGGCAACTNNTTGCACGCGCGCTTTCCCGTAAAATCCCGCTTTCCAGCAACAACGATCCCGTGAACGGGCCATCTCCCACGCTAAACCCCCACTACCGAATTTTACAGCGGTCGGCTGGGTCCCTGGCGGAGAGGTTTTAGCGCCTCGGCCCACCGGAAAAGCTCGTTGAGCATGGCGGTTGCGGCGCTGATCTGATCGTCATTGGCAGTGAAATGGCCTGCTTCGTTCAGTTGTTTGGGCACCATCGGAATGGCGACTGCCTCCACGATAGGCACCATTCTTAGCGTCGTGAGGGTAAGTTTCACGGTCTGTACGGCGCGAACCCCCCCGGACATCCCTCCGTAACTCACAAAACTCGCGGGCTTATAGTTCCATTCCACGTAAACGTAATCCAGCGCGTTGAGCAAAGAGGGCGGAGGACCATAGTTATATTCTGGCGTCACGAAGACGAAGGCGTCGGCCGCACTGACGCAGGCGCTCCATTTTTTCGTGTGGTCGTGCTGGTACTTCTGAAACCTCGGGTGACTTGGCTCGTCGTATACGGGGAGATTGAACTGGGCCAGGTCCGCCAATTCGCACGCGAACTTTGCATGCTGAACCGCAACCCCTTCGAACCATTTCGCCACGGAAAGGCCCACGCGGCCAGGCCGGGTACTACAAACCACAATATGCAGCTTGAGTGGCAAGACGTTTTTTCCTCTCATTCAACATAGCATGGCACACCCATTTACAGAAGTGAAACGAGGATAATCGCGCCAAAACCGAGGGCGATCACGGTCGGCCAGTCGATTCCGCCGGCGTCGTAACTGGACCCGTCGTAGCTTTCGGAGTCGTCGCCGCCATCGTCGGGGAGATTCGAGAGAATCCCGTTAACATAATTCTGGGTTTCAGTGGGCGCATAGTCGAGCNNATATCAAGCCAAGCTTCACGTGCTGGATGAAGGGCCGGTTGTTATTAGCACAACTACCGTGGTCGGGGGAGCCATCCTTCAACGCGGCCAGAACGTGACTTTTGAGCTGAGTTTCTCAGCCAAGGGGCCTTTTGCAGATAATCTCCGGGTCGCTTGATTGCTAGAGGACATTCGCAAATTCGAAGGCGTGCTCCGAAACCAACATGCCCGTGTCCGTTTCGCCGGCCGGTCCAGCACGCTATGGCCCCCCCCCACGCCCAACAATCATTAATAGAAGCATTTTTCTGAACGGTGCATTTCCGGTGATTTCTTGTGACCCCGAATTTCGCGGCAACAAACGGAACAGAGAAGACTGAATACCGAGAGTCAATCCATGCTAACCGACGGCGCCCTTCCCCTTTCGGAAGGGCGCCTCGCATTTACACAGCACCACGCGCTTTTATCCAACCCACGGATCCGATTTAAGAGGCCGGCTAGCGCGAAATGTTGTTTCGACCGTACTTATGGACGACCATGGTTGACGCAATGGCCCATACACGTGTCTTAGTCAGCTACTTTCGGGCGCCGAATGCGCAAGAGGAGTGCGAGGGAACGAATTGCACCATTCGATTCGCAGCAGCTCACGTCGATTGCAATGATCTTGGCGGATACGGATCGCGGACTTTCAGGTTCAGAGATTGCGCGCGTACTGTGTGAATGTGTCGAAGGCTGTTTGGCACCCCCCTCGCAGCAGGGTGGCGCGTGGACCGAGCTGTCCTTTACAGTTTCACTTGAATGGAAGCGATAGCGATTATCTCTATTCGACACTGGTGTTCGGCAGGGGCGGAGTTCTTTACGGCACGACGGATTTTGGTGGCACGGGAACGTGTTCCGATGTAATCACCGGCTGTGGGATAATATTTGCTGTCGCACCTTGGGGGTCTACCTGAAACCTGCATATCCAAATCCGTGGACTTTCGCGGGCGCGGCTCGATGGACGCTGCATGTGCTTGGCGTCTTCGCGTTTACTGCGGCCGCGATTCCATCTGCGCGGGCGCAAACGCTTACCACTATCTATTCCTTCAAAGGTGCACCGGACGGCGCCGGGCCGTGGGGTGGTGTGATCCGCGACGCTGCCGGGAACATCTACGGGACTACGCAGGCAGGCGGAAACTCGGAAGACGAAGGGACGATCTTCAAGATTGACTCCGGCGGCAACGAGACCGTGCTGCACGCTTTCGCCGGTTGGCCGAACGACGGCGAGAGCGCGTATTCCGGCCTCGCGCCTGACCGCGCGGGCAATCGGTACGGAACCACATTTGAAGGCGGGTCCGGCTGCTACAGCTACGGTTGTGGCGCGGTTTATAAAATCGACGCGGCCGGAGAGGAATCGGTACTCTACAGCTTTTCCGGAGGGATAGACGGCGCATTTCCGCGCGCAAATGTGATTCTCGATTCGCAGGACAATATTTATGGCACGACGGCCAACGGCGGGACGGGCTGCCCGTTTCTTGGATGCGGCGTGGTTTTCAAACTCACACCAAGCGGACAGGAAACCGTGCTCTATTCGTTCCATGGCCTGGACGGCGCGTTTCCCTATTCGCCGGTGATTCGCGATTCCGCCGGAAACATCTACGGGACGACGTCCATCGGCGGAGCGGCGGGATACGGCGTGGTGTTCATGCTGGACGCATCCGGCAACGAAACGATTCTCCACAGCTTCACGGGCGGCGAGGATGGCGGAGATCCTCTTGGAGGCCTGATTCGTGATTCC
The DNA here is from genome assembly GCA_003133505.1 of Acidobacteriota bacterium. Taxonomy (GTDB): domain Bacteria; phylum Acidobacteriota; class Terriglobia; order Acidiferrales; family UBA7541; genus PALSA-278. The sequence continues at coordinate 6,502 of PKXT01000014.1, read as the reverse complement.
GGAGAAAATCTTTACGGAACGACGAGCGCAGGCGGCGACATAAAATGCAACGCGCCCGATGGCTGCGGCGTGATTTTTAAAATGGATGCCAGCGGAAACGAAACCGTGCTCCACGCCTTTCATGGAATTCCGGACGGGACATCGCCGGGCTACGGCAGTCTCATCACCGACGGAGAGGCCAACCTTTACGGCACCACAACCGAGGGCGGCAGCGCGAAATGCAATGCCCCGTATGGTTGCGGAATTGTTTTCGTGGTTAACGAAAGCGGAAAGATGGCGATTCTGCATTCGTTCACAGGGTTGACCGACGGCGGCGTCCCCTATAACGGACTCGTTCGCGATTCCGCTGGCAACCTTTACGGCACAACCTATCAGGGAGGAGATTTCACTTGTAACTCTGTCATCGGCTATGGATGCGGAGTAGTTTTTAAGCTTTCTCCAAGATAATGGAACTGGGAGACGCAAGATGCACTGCAAAATGATTTCATTTCTGAAAGCCGGAAAGCCCGTGCTGTGCATGGGTGTGCTCATCTGCGCGGCGGCCGCGCTGTGCCGGAGCGCCGTGGAACAGACGCTGTACCAATTTCAGGGCGGGACAAATGGGTGGTATCCCAGCGCCGCGATGGTTGCCGACGATGCCGGAAATCTTTATGGAACGATGCTAGAAGGCGGCACAGTCGGTTCGTGCGAAGGGCAGGGCGATGGCTGCGGAACGGTGTTTGAATTGAAACCTCCTTCGCAGCGCGGGGGCGAATGGACCCATTCCGTGATCTACACATTTCTTGGAAACGATGGTGCGGCCCCGCAGGACCCATTAATCACAGATGGGCAGGGCAATCTGTACGGAGCAACGGACGAAGGCGGCCTGACGGACGGCTGTCAGCCCGGCGGATGCGGAGTTGTGTTTAGGCTGAGTCCGCCGGCGAAGAAGGGCGGCGCCTGGACGGAGGTTGTCCTGCACTATTTCGAAGGAGTCCCGAGCGGCAATGGTCTTGGCGACGCGGCCGAACCGAACAACATCGTGTTGGGCAGCGATGGCAACCTTTATGGTATGGCATATAGCGGCGGCGATTGCGCCACGGGCGAAGGGGGAACAGTTTGCAGCGGAGCCGTTTTTGAATTGGAGCGCCCGGCCAATCCCAGTGGAACATGGAAGGAAAAGCTGCTCTACATCTTCAATGTAAGATCTGGAACTGGCTCGCCGCAGAACGCATTTTTCGACAAATTTGGCAATCTGGATGGCACGTTGGGGGGCGGGGCGTTTGGTTTCGGCGAAGTGTTCAGTCTGACGCCCACCGCGCACGGCGCCTGGACGCTCACCAGTCTCCATGACTTCACCGGCGCACCGGATGGCGCCTTCCCGAACCAGGGTCTGGCGATTGACGCCGCCGGAAATGTTTATGGAACGACGGGGGGAGGCGGAGACAACGAGCCCGGCGACGGCACGGTCTACGAGTTGGAGCCTCCGGCGCAGCAGGGCGGCGCATGGACCGAGTCAGTCATTTTCACATTTACCGGCATCACAACGGGATATTGTCCTGAGAACGGACCGATTATGGACGGCGCGGGGAATCTTTATGGCACGACCGCGTCGGGCGGTGGTTCCGACTTCGGCTTGATCTTCAAGCTCACACCACAACAGGGCGGCGGATGGAGCGAATCCACGCTGTACAGCTTCCCCGGCGGAAGTGGAGGCGAAGCTCCGAACACACTAAATTTCGGAAAATCTGGCGCAATCTTCGGAACATCCTCGTTAGGTGGGACAAATGGAAAGGGCGAGTGCGGAGTGCTTACATGCGGCTTTGTTTTTGGTGTCGCACCTTGATGCGCCGTTGAGCAAACTCACGGTTGAGATTGGAGATTCGTATGAACTTCACAGCTAAACGTGAATCCCGTTGTATTCGCGCCGCACTGTTTGACGGCGTGACGGCCTTTTTATCAGCCTGTCCCTACTAAGAATCTCGTACACAATGAACTCATAACCGTTAGCGGCACCGGGCCGGTTAATAGACAAGATCAGAGCGATCCGATGATCAAGCGGGTTTAGGGGCAGAATCCCTTAGGACTTTGCTTTCTTCGAAGGTTTCGACTTGCCAGGACTGTTGAGGGCGACCGCTTGGCAAATGAGCGCCTTGAAGGGGATATCGTCAACCTCTTGTCCTTCTTGGATGTCGATCGCGCGGCGTACGTTTCCGTCGAGACTCGAGTTGAAGAGACGGGCCGGATCCTTCAGAGACGCGCCCTTGGCGAAGGTAAGCTTCACGAC
>PKXT01000014.1:1095-4224 GCA_003133505.1 Acidobacteriota bacterium | reverse complement strand
CGGCGATTCTTTTCGAGATGAGCTCCGATGCCGACTGTCCTTGGCTCGCGCCTGATTTTTTCATGTTCTTATCCTAGAAGTTCCAGATATATTTCATTTGCAAGACAGTGGTAACCAGCCTGTTTCTCTTGGTCCAAGTGTAATGTCAGTTTACACCGCCATATGATTCTCCGCATCTGTCGTTCGAGACGCGCCGGTTAATCCGCATGTCTCGGGCGCCGGTGCTTTGATAACCCACACGCTCGAAAACGGACCTAATATGTGTGTGATCTTTTTGGCGGTGGGGCAGCCGAACAATGCTCGGATAGCTCCATACAGGAAATCTTCATGTCCTCGATCTTGCGCGGATTTGGGCGGAAATTCGAAGATACCACCGCAATACGGGAGACAGAGAAAAAACTTCATACTGAATGGCCGGTGGACGCAGGCTCGTGCGAACCTCTCTCCGTTCCAAATTCCCTGCTAACAGGGAAAAAAACAGGGAATTTGGCGAGTTTTGCCGGCCTGGTTCCCGGTGATATGAGCCGTAAGCCCTTCATTCTGGAGCACCTCTGGCTCTGAGCGCCTATTGCAGCCTCAAAGGGAACAGGGAATTAACAGGGGCGTATCAGGGAATTAATCAACTTGAGATCAGGGATTAACAGGGAAAAATAGGTTCGCCGGCGCAACAGGTCCTTCAAGCCAGCGCTTCTAATGCCGTGATGATAATGTCTTTGGTTATCAGTTCCGGCGTTTGAAAATACGTGAAGAGCAAGCCTGTAATCATTGCATCCAGTATGCGGACAAACTTCTCGGCTGACATGGGCAGCTCTTTCGCTGGTACGACCTTCAGTAAATCCTTCGCCATGCGCCGATAGGTGGCCGCGTTCTGTTTCGTCAGATGGGACCGCATCGGCTCGTGGGTCAGTGCGTAAAGTTGAAATGCAATCGCGGCGGTAGCCTGACTTCGACGAGCCCGTGCCTCTTTGGCGACAGTCTCGCCTAAAATGTGCAATTGTTCCTTGAGGCTGGCGCCCGGCTTCAATGGCGGGACAATCGGTTTCCATCGGGACGCAATAAGGGCCAGGAAGAGCTCCTCCTTGTTCTTGAAATTGCCGTAGACCGCGCCTCGGGTCATTCCGGCGCGTGCGGCGATCTCCTCGAGCGACGCCCGGTCGTAACCCTTTTCGCCGATAACTGCCGCCGCTGCCGAGATGAGTTTCTCTCTTGTACGGGCGCGCTTGCCGCCCCCGGCTCGATCGAGCACGTTCGCCTCCGCCTGTTGCGCCGTCCATCCTTCATAAAATACAATATTGTATTTTATACGACCATGCATTATTATACCTTTCATGACCTCAAACTGGCAATGGGATCTAGGCATCGCGCTGTTGTCCGGTGTTGCGCTTCTCACGGTGGGCTATATTTATGAGAAAGCTGCCGAATGGAAGGATAAGAGGGTCCATCCGGCGCTCGGGCGGATCGTCGCCGTCGGAGACCACAAACTTCACTTGTTTTACAAGGAGAGCGTCGGCCCGACCGTCGTTATCGAACAGGGGGCAGGTGAGCCATCGCGTCTTTGGTGGCCCGTCCAGGATAAAATCGCCGAGTTCGCCAGTGTTTGTACCTATGATCGAGCCGGTTACGGCTGGAGCGAGCCTGTTCCAGCGGGACGCACAATTGCTGAACGCGCCGAAGAACTCCACATTCTGCTCACCACCGCGCGTATCCCAGGGCCTTACATTCTGGTGGCGCACTCCTACGGCGGCTTCATTGTCCGATGCTTCGCCCGCGACCATCCCGATCAGACGGCAGGACTGGTACTCGTCGATACACCCGAAGAAGCGGCATTTTTCCGACGAGAGGTTCTCAATTTCTATTCCCGGCCCGGCGTTGGGTCACTGATGTCTCCGTCATCGTATTGGCCTCCCGTCAGCCGGCTAAAGATGTGCCGCTCATACAGGATTTGAGGGCGCCGGTCGGCTAGAAAACCCTGGGCACCAGTTTCAACCGACAGTACCGTCCAAACTTCCGGTCCTTGAACCGCCAGAGATCCGCAGGCCGCGGAGAGTCCGCTGTTGCTGAGAGCAAGTGACCGTCCAACAAATTCCAGTGCCATTTATTCACCCCTTTTACGAATTTGATAAGCGCGCGCACAACAAAGAACAACGCAACGAGAACCGGAGTCACAACTCAGGAGCTGTGATGGTGTCCATCATGACTGCTTCTCCTGCAGCTGGCAATAATTCTTATTTGCTGGGGAGCCTACCCTGTGTCAACACGATAATCATGAATTATGGCGAGGGACAAGGGTCCACTGCGTCGAACTACGGTACTGGTGAGGAGGCTTACATGTCCGCGCGCGATTCCGTCGCCAAGATTCCAGGCGGTCACGTCCGCACTCTGGGGGTGTGTTGGATTGTTTATGGAATCATTCGCCTCATCGTCGCGGCTTGGCTGGTCTTCGTTACCGGTACGGCTACTCTAATGTTCGGCGCCCTGCTTAACCGCGTTCCCGACCCCTTCACCCTGATGAATGCCTTCCATTTCATTTACGCGACGAATGTGGTTTTATCCGCCCTCTGCGGCCTTCTTGGGATTCTGGGTGGGTTGGCTTTGCTGGTGGCAAGCCAATCAGGGCGTACACTCGCACTCGTTGCGGGATTCCTGGCCTTGACCAACCTTCCGGTGGGGACGACTCTGGGAATTTATACGCTCATAGTCTTGCTTCCCTCGAGGGCAAAGGAGGTCGACGGCCACTCTGGACAAACAATTTATTGAGTATTACATAGTAGTTCCTACTGAATTGACAGTCGATTCCTGGAAGAGCTGCCAGCTTCCTGCTGCCGTCCCTTTCGCGGAGCCAACGGGAAAAGGTCTTCGGGTAATGATTTAAATCGCGGACGAGATTTTGGCGGGGAAGGCGANNGATGGAGTTTTGGCGAGGGACAACATGGTCCGATTGAGAAAGCCGCCCTCGCAAACGTGGAGAGCATTTTTGGATAATCATGTTCGAGATCTGGTTGCCGTTTATTTTTTAACTGTGCCAACTGTCAGTTTTCGCGTGCTATTCGTCTTCGTGACTCTGGCGCATGACTGCCGCCGGTGTGTCCATTTCAATGTGACGGAACACCCCACTGCAGAATGGACAGC
>PKXT01000014.1:0-1034 GCA_003133505.1 Acidobacteriota bacterium | reverse complement strand
CTCATCGGATCGATCCGCCGGGAGCGCCTAGACCATGTGATTGTGTTGAAGGAATCTTCACTCCGCCGAGTCGTGAGATCGCAAGCGGCAGAACATGCGCGACAAGTTCCCTGAGAAACTGATCCGAGTTCATAAACACTGCAAAGTGGCCTCCAGAAATCGGCACAAATTCTTTTCGCGGTGCCTGAATCGCTTCGAGATATTTCCGGGCAAGCTCCGTCGGTGTGGTGAAATCTTCCGTTCCCTCGAAGAAAAACATCGGAATTGTAAATTTGAGTCCGAGCTCCTTCATCGTTTCGGACCGCGTTTGGGGGACGAGGCGTTCTCCGCTCAAAATCTGGCCATCGATAGAATCGCTCAGATCTCGAACGGAATAACCGGGAGCGACCAAAGCAAGTCCAAGGGTCCCGTAGAGGAATCGATCCGCGCCTTCGAAACGGTTCGCCCATTTGCGCTGTACGCCAGAGCCTTCACCGTTCGCGTAAGGCGGCGGACCAATGCTCTTCAGCTCATCGAGGGCCTGTTGGTTGCCTGCAGCCCGAGCCTTCTTCAATAAGGCTTCATAAGCCACTGTGTAATTCTGGGTTTCGTCGGCGACCTGCCCGGTGCCAACGTAGGCGAAGAAAAGGTCAGGTCTTTCTCGAATCATTCGGAGGCCAAGGATCGTGCCAAACGAATGAGCGACCAGGATTACTTTGCGCTTTCCCAAATGTTCACACAGGTATTCCGTTAATTCGATTCCATCCTGCGTCATGCGATCCAGCGTCATCGTAGACGCAACCGGAGGGCCTGATTTACTGAGCGTTCTCCCTGCACCACGCTGGTCCCACTGCACCACCGTAAAATGCCCTTCCCATGGAGCAAACATTGCAAACGACCAGGGATTCGTCACGTCGCCCGGCCCTCCATGAAGGAACAAGAGGACAGGGTTGCTACGGTCTTCACCGCGAATCGTAACCCACTGCTCGATGCCTCCGATGGAAACGTAGCTTGCCTCGTCAACACCTTTTGCGGGGTCAATCGCATACTGCCTC
>PKXT01000308.1:2812-9959 GCA_003133505.1 Acidobacteriota bacterium | reverse complement strand
TGGACATTCCAAAACTTCCCATTCACGACCGTCTGCCAGAACGGCCAGTAAGCCAAGCCGATCTGTACGGTCATCGAAGGCGCCGCGAGGGTTAAGACCCCTTGCGGCGTTTTTTTTATGGTGGCCGGAGAGTCTACATCAAATCGTTGAGACTGCAGTTGTAAGGCCGCTATTGGTCCAGCCAGTAAGTACGCCAGTCCGCGTCCGCTGATTTGTTCCACCCGAAGTACCACCACACTCCAACATCGGCGATCTGAACCTGGCCGGAGGCTATCAGGGTCAGAACCTCCGTGGCGGAAACCTGAATGTTCTCCACTGATGGGTCATGAGTGCTGCTTCGCGCATAGGTTGGGATCAGCGGATAAATCTGGGTGGTGGAGGCTTTATTCGCATAATCGTAAATTACCGCTTGGTCCACGAATGCCCCATAGCACGCAACAGTGCGGCATGAGCTGTCGTAGAGCATGGGCATCATCAGGTCGAAATACTGGGAAATTGCATTGAAATCCGCGGGCGTCCATTGAGCGGCGGAATCTGCCGTGTAATCAAGACTCAATTGTGTTGAGGCGCCGATCGCAGTGCGGACTGCGCTAAAAAAGCCTTCATAGTTTGCCACGTTGTCCGTTGTGTAGGGCTCAAAATCCAGATTGACGCCGTCAACCGCGTATTGGGCGACAAAAAGCTGACACACAGCAGCCATGTTTTGCCACGCGGATGGTGTATTTACCAGAGCCAGCGTGCCGCTCAAATAGACGATAATCTTCTGGCTGGGATCCGCGGCCCGGGAGACCTGAATCCAATGGGCCAATTGGGAGTAATTCGCTGGATTCATCGTTCCGTCGGAATTGAACGCGGTTATGTTGTGAAGCTGGTAGGTAAATTGCCGCTTTTTGAGCCAAAGCACCACGCTTTGAATCTGCGAATCGCTCATGGTATTGGAGTCAAATCCGTGATCAAGAAAAATGCCGTTCGTGGTGTAAGGGCTGGCGGCGTGAGCGGATGGAGTCATCACACAAAGCAGCAGGACCCCAGTCGTCAGGAGTAGTCGCGGATAAACTCGCGCCCTTTTAAGCGCATTTGCGGGGAAAGTCCAATTCATAGCCTTCAGGATTCCTCGGGCTCGGTGCCGGGACCGACTTCCGGCAAAGGTATTGGCATGGGATCAGCCGGGGGCCAGACTGAGGCGCTGGTGTTCCATGTGGGAGCCGGCACGAGGACGGGTGCAGGAACGGAGAGTGTCTGGTAGCGCTGGTACCACACCGTTTCAGCGGCGCGTTGCCAGAACCGGCACGCCAGCCAAAAGAGAATCAGGACCTGCCCAACCAGGAATGATAAAGCAATGGCTTCCGACGGTCCGTACCATAGCCAAAGCCATAGCCCCGCAAAGAACACCACATCAGCGAGAATACTGATCCGAAAGTAGAGCCACCCAAGAGAGCCGAAGTTGCGCCAGAGCAGACGCCACGCCTCCACTACGGAGCGACGAACCTTCGGCTGATTTTCCACGACAGTGATCACCTCAGCCATGTCGAACCACAGACGAACCAGCATTAGGAGGACTGCGACAGCGACCAGCCCGATCAGGCCAATCAACAAGCCGGGGCCGTCACTTATATTTGTGGAATATACATGGCCATTCAAGGCGAAAAAGATCGCGCCAATTATAGATACCGGGATCAGAGCCAGAAGTAAGAAGACGATCATGCGCAGAAAGCGCCAGAAAAACTTGCCCGAGGCGGCGAAGAACTCGCCAGTGGTTAGATTTTCGTCGCGCCGATAGGCTTCGAGAACTCCACCTGTGGCGAAAAGTATAACGACAAAGAAAGCGATCGCAAATTCCTGATTTGCGCCCCCGGAAATAGGCTGCTGCGGCATGGAGTAAAGTTCCTGGTACGCGCCAATGCTGAAGCCATGCAACAGGCGGCCGGCTGCCAAACTGTGGTCGAGAATGTCACCGACACGCTGGCTTACCCCGCGGCCTGCCCAAAAGGCGAAGACAAGATTGATGGCAAAAATCCACCAGACTATCCGCTGATGCCGCCAAACGACTGATGCCCCAGAGGCAAGAGGGTGTGTTTCGCCGGGGTTATATTCATTCGATGTCATCGTCATCTCTCCAGGCTGCCTCAGCCGCTACGTGAGCCACGCGCAAAGCTGGAATACCCATTCGCGAACGAATGTGCCCCACACGGTGAGTTTATTTCTTGGGCGCGCATCGGCCCGGACGGTATAACTGTTGTTGTAAAAATTGCGATCCAGCAGAATTTTGTGCTCCGGGTCGATTTCAGCGGAAATAATCCGCGCGGGCTTTACATATGTATAGCGAACCCAGCGGTCATGCCCGTCCCACGTTTCGTGGGCCACCTCGCCATCATCGAATTTCACTTCGAGGTCGGTTGGGAAAACGAAGCCGCCAATGCGATGAACGACGACGTAGGAACGATATTGAGCGCCCTTGCCGGTGGAGGGATGCTTCTGATACCAGTCCAGCGGGTCAGATTGAACCTGTTCGACGGCGTAGTCGAGCACCTGAGTGCCGGAGACAGCCTGTTTGAAATACCAATCGAGATTTTGCCCGGCGACTTCATTGAGCGTATTTAGAAAATCGGCGCCTGTGGGATGAGTGAACCGATAACGCTGAAACCACATGTGAATAGCGCGGCGCATGGTGTCCTCACCCACGATTTTTTCCAGCGTCAGTAAAGCGGTGGCCGTCTTCCCGTAGGTAATTGATCCGTAAGAACTGCCATCAACAAACTGCCATGCGAACTGGGTGAGGGGATCATAGTTGGGAGCGCCCAGGTACATCATGCGCTCGGCTTCATCCTCGCTGAGGGTCGCGAAGGGCAGATTCAAGAAAGATGTATGGGCGCCGTAGAGGTGATCCATGACTTTGACTTCGGTATAGCTGTTGATGCCTTCATCTAGCCAAGCCTCTTCAAATTCATTGGTTGCCACCATGCCGTACCAATATTGATGGCCGAACTCGTGTTCGAGGACGATTTCCGGGAGGCGCAGGCTGCGAGGGATCAGCCGGTCGGTGTCACCGGTTATCAGCGTCGGATATTCCATTCCACCGGCCTTGAACCCTCCATGCGGCGGGTCCACAACGGTGATGCGGTCATAGGGATATTGGCCATACCACTGATCGAAAGTGTCCAGTGTTTCCTTTATGGTCTTCATGTACCTGTCATCTGTCCCTTCATGACCGGGTGACATCAGGATGCGAATCAGCACGGGCCCACCGCTGCCCCGCCACGTGCTGGTGATCACGCGAAAACTAGGAGAGGCTGTCCACGAAAAATCGTGGGTGTCGGCGGCAGTGAAGTGAAGAGTTTTGGTGCCGTCGTTATTGGCGGTTTCGCCAGCTAGGTCGCCTCCGGCTCCAACAATATAATTCTTGGGTACGGTAAGGCGCACATCGAAAGTGCCGAAGTCGGCAAAAAACTCAGTGTTGTCGTGAAACTGGTGACAATTCCACTCTCCATGCCACCACACACCGATTTTTGGAAACCACTGTCCAATCATGTAGAAATCACGGAGATAACCGGTGCGGGCGACAACCTCAGGGAGTTGGTCGTCGAACTGGACATGAAACACCACATGGCCGCCCGCTGGTACAGGCGTCGGCAGATGAATTTGCGCGACGGTGTGGTCATCGCGGTTGTTGTCATCAGGCTGGGTAAAATGGAGAGACGGCTTTAGATCTCCGAAGCCAGTGGCGTCCATCGTGGTGATTTGTATTGAGCCATAATCCTCCGGTTTCCACTCGAAGCCGGGATTGCTGCGGCGCGCCTCGGTGATCCAGGCGGAAGTCGGCTGAAAGGCATTCAGATAGAGGTGAAACGGCAAATCCTGCTGGGTCTGACCGGTGGTGTTCCTCCAGTCCAGTGTCTCCTGGGCGTGAATGAGCTTAGTGCCGGGATCGAGGCGGGCGTCAATGGAATATGCCACGATGCGGTCTGAAAGCGCGCCGGGAGGATTCGGTGTAATGGGAAAGGGAGTGGGCGCATTCGCAGCGGATACGGGGGTAGCCGCCGTCGTTGTGCGTGGCGCAGCGGAGGGCGAGGACACGGCGGCGGTCTCGGAGTATTGTTGCGCGGCGTGGGCCAGGGCGTAGCAGGGAATTGCGGCGGCCAGCGCCACTAAGCCTGTCCAAAGCATGCAGCTTCTTCGTGATGCCCGGGAAAATTCTGCCATCGAAGTCCTCCGTCGCCGCGGGAAAGGAAATTCGTCTTACGCGGAAAGGTACGACGCAAAGCATAGTGCAAGGAGTGGTGGGGGGGCAAGCACTCAGCGCCGGACACCTCAGCGTTTTTGTGTGGAAAGCAGGACAAAAAAGATATTGAATGCTACTGAGACGCAAACAGAGATTCCGAATGCCTTGAGTCTGGAGATGCCCTCCACCTCCTCAAATGTTCGCATCAATACCGCAATGCTCTAGAGATCCCCTACCAATAACCCAACTACGGGAATAATGAACGCCCATTGAACAAGTGATCCCATCAATAATACGCGGAAAACTTCCAGGAACGTTGCGTGCCCCCAAACAGCAAGCGAGCCAGCCAATGGCAAAGCGCATATTCCAGGATTTGGATTGCTGCAATCATCACAATCATGAAGAGAAGGGCAAACCCGAAGACAATCCCTTTTATCGCCGCTGGGAAACGCGCCGTGTTTGAGTGCAATGCCCTGTTCAGATCAGGGGCTGAAACCAAGAGGCAGGTAATAATCCAAATAATAAAACCGTAGAATAGAGAGTTCCGGTCCCGAGATGCAGGCAGAATTGGCTCGTCCTCAAAACGGGCAATGCCGAGGGCCATTCGAAGGTAATAATAAGGGGCGAATCTGTCGGGGCTAACCCAAGTATTTGGCCGGCCCTCAAGATAAGCCGCTGCCCCTGGACATGAATGAGCGACGCTAAATTCCTGCCCGCAAATGGCGCAGCGTTCCATAAAAGAGCAAAAGCATAGTGCAAGGAGCGCCGCGCGGCAAGCAGGGTTTCCACTTTGGTGCGTGCGGTTGACGATGCACGGAGTGCTGATTACACTCACAAGAGAAGGGGAAATTCACGCGGACGGATGTTACGCAAACCCTAAGGGCTTATGCACTGAGCCAAATATTCAATTAGAAGCGCGGTAGCGGCTCAAAACATCTAACTAAGGATACGAAACTCAAGTAATGGCACTAGCGGCGCTGGAATCCAAGCGGCATCAGCACATTTTGGAAGATATCGTCCGCGCCTATATCGAGACAGGCGAGCCGGTATCATCGCGCACGATTGCGCGCATGCAGCCGGAGACGATGAGCCCGGCTACGGTCCGCAATGTGATGGCAGATTTGGAAGAGGAAGGATTTCTCTTTCAGCCGCATACGTCGGCGGGTCGAGTCCCCACCGCGTCGGCGTATAGGTTCTTCGTGGAAGCTGTAGCCGGGCAGGGAGTAGTTTCGCCCGAGGATCGCGAGTGGATTCAGAAGGAAATGCAGAGTGCGCAGACTCCAGATCTGATGATGGAGCGGGCCAGTCATGTGCTGGCGTCCGTTTCTCACGGCTTGGGAATTATTATTTCGCCACCGCTGGCGCAGACAGTCGTTGAACACTTGCGCTTTCTGCTGCTGCCCGACGGGCGCGTCCTGGTGGTGCTGGTAGCAAAGGGTGGACTTACCCGGGACAAGGTGATCCACGCGGAGCGCCCTTTTGCGCAGGAGGAGTTGGACAGGATTTCCGATTATCTAAATCGCGAATATGGCGGTTGGACGCTGGACGCCATGCGGGCGCATTTAGCTGTGCAGATTGAGCAGGATCGCGAGCGGTATGGTCAGCTGGCCAGCGGCGCTCTGCTGCTCTGCGATCCCGGTCTGCTTGCGGAAGATTCGAGCCGCCGGGTTTATGTGGAAGGCGCGGCGCAGATCGCTACTTCGCCGGGTTTCGTGAACCAGGAGGCGCTGCACGAGTTGCTGGCGGCCATTGAGGAACGCGGAAGACTTGTCGCGCTGCTCACAAGCTTTTTGGAATCTCCCGAGCCGGTGCATGTGGAACTGGGTGTAAAGCAGATGACGGCCGCCGGCCGCCATCTTGCAGTGGTGAGCGCTCCCTTCATGCCGCATGAAAACGTGCAGGGAACAGTAGGAATACTAGGACCGATGCGCATGCCCTACGAGCGAGTGATGACGGCGGTGGCCTTTCTGGCCGAGTATTTGAGCGAGAATTTTCGCGGGAGCTAAGAGCTGTGGACTTTCGAAAGAAGAAAACCGAAGAGACGATTGCGGAGCCGGCGGAAAGCGGGCCGTTTCAAAGCGGAGGACAGTCGTCCGTGGAATCGCCTGAAGAAGAACGGCTGGAAAAAAAAGATGGTGCGGCAATAGCGGCGGAAAACTTGCCGAATGAGGAAATGGCGCGTCTGCGGGAGGAAAGTCAGGAATGGATGAACGTCGCGATGCGACGTCAAGCGGATTTTGACAATTACCGCAAACGAATTGAAAAGGAACGTCACGAAGACCGGGAGCGGGGCGCTCGGTCGCTGATGGAGAGTTTGCTGCCGCTGCTGGACGCCTTCGACAACGCGCTGGCGCCCGATAGCGATCCTGCCCATGCCAAATATCAAAAGGGTTTTGAAGGAATTCACAAGCTATTGTGGGCCGCGCTCGCCAAGCATGGGCTCGAAAAGATTGAGGCGACGGGCAAGCCGTTCAATCCGTATTTCCATCATGCCATTGACCAGATGCCCAGTGATGAATACGAGGAAGACACGGTGATCGAGGAGTTGCAGGGCGGTTATTTATTAAATGGCCGTGTGCTGAGGCCAGCGATGGTGCGAGTAGCTGTTCCGGGACCGCGCGCATCGTAAGCGCAAATTGAATGCGCAGCATTTGAGCAGACGTAGCAATCTACCAGAAAGGAAGAAAGCGGAGCGATGGCAACTACGCAGAAACGAGATTATTACGAAGTGCTGGAGGTCACGCGCGAGGTGACCTCCGAGCAGGTGAAGAGCGCGTACCGGAAAGCGGCGATGCAGTGGCATCCGGACCGCAATCCCGACAACAAGCGCGAGGCCGAGGATCGCTTTCGCGAAGCGTCGGAAGCGTACGGCGTGCTGTCCGATGAGCAGAAACGAGCCATCTATGACCGTTACGGCCACGCCGGGCT
>PKXT01000308.1:0-2795 GCA_003133505.1 Acidobacteriota bacterium | reverse complement strand
ACACTTTCCTTCGATGATGCCGCCGCGGGAGTCACTACGAAATTGCGAATTCCGCGTGCGGAGAATTGCACGGCATGCAAGGGCACCGGCGCGAAATCCGGCACGGGCATGACTACGTGCGAAACCTGCCGCGGCCAGGGCCAAGTTGTCTACCAGCAGGGATTTTTTTCTGTCTCGCGGACGTGCCCTAATTGCCGTGGCGAAGGGCAAATGATCCACGAGCGGTGTACGGCGTGCCGTGGAGCAGGCCGGTTACAGGCGGAGAGGCTTATCGAAGTGCGTATTCCCGCGGGTGTTGACACGCAGACTCGCCTGCGCGTGGCAGGTGAAGGCGAACCTGGCGTCAACGGCGGACCGGCGGGAGACCTCTACGTCTATCTTGAAGTAAAGGAACATCCGATTTTCGAGCGGCGCGGCGCGGATCTTTATTGCACCATGCCGATCAGCATTGCCCAGGCGGCGCTGGGAACGAAGGTTTCCGTCTCCACGCTGCAAGGCGAATATGAGCTGACCATTACGGAAGGCGCGCAAACCGGAAGCATCTTCCGGATGAAGGGTAAGGGCTTGCCGAATCCCAACGGTGGAAAGGGCGATCTTTACGTCAGCGTGCGGGTCGTAACTCCGGCTAAATTGACGCGAGACCAGCGGAAGCTCTTCGAGCAGCTTAATGAAGTGCTTAAGACCGAAAATAAACCTGCCGCGCGGAATTCCAATTTCTTCGGCAAGGTTAAAGACATTTTCGGATAGCCAGCAGACACAGCATGCGACGTCGCTTCTTCGTCGACCGTTTCGATAATGGAACAGCGATGGTCCTAGGGGCCAGCGCTGCGCATCTGGGTCGCGTCTTGCGAGCGGAGCGGGGACAGCTCTACGAGTTGAGCGATGGGGAGCGCGTCTGGCTGGCGCGGGTCGCGTGGGTGAAGCCAGAAGCGGTGGAGTTTGCGCTTGTAGAACGGGTGGATTCGCCAGAAATAGCTCGCAGTTCCTCATTGGAAATCACCCTGATGCTATCAATCGTCAAATTCGACCGGATGGAATGGTGCCTGGAGAAGGCAACGGAACTCGGCGCGACCAGGATCGTTATAATGGCGTCCGAGCGGAGCGAAAAAAACCTGATCCGGGCGGCTGCCAAGCGAGCTGAACGGTGGAAAAAAATTCTACGCGAATCTGCGCAACAATCGCGGCGCCTGGTGCCCCCTTTTTTAGCGCCGTGCGAAAAAGCGGCAGCTGCTTTTTCAAACAGTGAGGCGGAGTTACGGCTAATGTGCTCCGAAATGCGCGGTGCGACTCCAATTCGTGAAATTTTCGAATTACCGAAGCCGGTAAAGCATGTGGCGCTGGCCTTCGGGCCTGAAGGCGGTTGGACAGACGAAGAAATCGCTGGCGCGGCTGATGCTGGTTTTCAGCAAGCCGGACTAGGTTCCTATATTTTAAGAACAGAGACGGCGGTGATTGCCGCGCTGGCTATTGTGCGATATGCGCTTGGCGGAGCGGGCATGGTGCCATAGGATAGTGTCATGGGACAACTGTTCAAGCCTCTTTACTTTGCGGTGTGGTTTTTTGCCCTGGTTCTCTCTGCCAGAGCAGTTCACGCTTAAGACCGCCCTCTGCAAACCCCCGATGCGGGAACCGTCCCCACCGTTGTTGTGCGCACTCAGGTTGGCTTCGATTTTCTTCAGAACGAAACATTCCCGCTTAGCGGCTTAACCGGTGATTTAACCAGTTTGAGGGATTTGGATCTGCGGCTTGGCGTGGGACAGAGCGTGGAAGTCGAACTGCAGGGCGCGATACAGCAGTATCTAACCATTCAGAGCGAAACGACCAGCAACATCACTTTGCAGTTGCCGATCAGCACGTCTACCAACGACACCGGCGATTATTCGCTGTGGATCAAAGTTCACATTGCCGGCGAGCGCGGCCATCGGCCTGCGCTGGCGTTTCGCTTCGGTTTTCAGCTGCCCAACCCCCCAGGCACGCGGCATCGGAACCAGCACAACGAATGTATACGCGGAAGGCATCGCAGAAAAGTACTTCCATCAACTGGATATGTTCGGCGACCTGGGCATTGGGATTCTCCAATCTTCGCTAGCGCTATTCAGCCAGAACGATGAACTACTTTACGGGGCAGCTTTCCAGTACCCAGTGCAGCGGCGAGTTACACTGGTTGGCGAGGTGAATGAACGATACAACAGCCGCAAAATTTCAACGGGACCGATCGGAACGGACAGCACTTCCCGGGCGCGATTGGGCGTGCAGTTGCACGCCGCGGGATTCAGGTGGGATTTGGCTGGCACCGCGGGACTGACGAAATATGACCCATCCTCTGGATTCACCTTTGGAGTTAGCCACGATTTCATAATCTTCCGGTTAAATCAACCTAAGCAATAGGCACCACAAAGTTCGCGCTGTCTTGAGATCATCCAACAAAGATATTTTCCACAACGCGCGGTTAACCTAACGGCACTCTCCTGCGTCTATATTGGTAATCTCCTAATCCACAATGATGGAGTTCCAGCGTTGTGGCGCGCAATATTGGGCTACGTTACAATTAACAAGCACATGAACGCATCACCAGAATCTCAAAAGCCGGACGATTCGGTCCAGTCCAGCGAGCCGAACCCGAACCGGGCAGGTTTCCGGCGGCAGTTCAGCAATTGGGTGCAGGATTTCGGCATAGCCATCGGCTTGGCGCTGGTAATCATCCTGTTCGTTTACCAGCCCGTTAGAGTGGAAGGCACTAGCATGGCCCCGCTCCTGAGCGATCAGGAGCGAATCTTTATCAACAAATTTGTCTA
>PKXT01000041.1 GCA_003133505.1 Acidobacteriota bacterium | reverse complement strand
TTCTGCAGACCGGCATGCGTCCGGAAGAGGTGTTCCGGCTCGAGGTTCGCCACATGGACCTGGAGCACCGCACGATTTTCAATCCGTTCGGCAAGACCAAGGCCGCGAAGCGGAAAATCCCGATGAGCAATGACGCCTTCGAGGTCCTCAAGCGCAGGGTGAGTGCGGCGCGTGGCCCATGGGTGTTCTGCTCGCCGAGCGGTCCTGGGAGGCCAGAGAATCCCGATGTGCACGTCCAAAGTGTTCGGAAGGCCCACGATGCTGCCATCCGGCGCGCTGGAATCAGAGAGCATTTCCGGTTATATGACCTCCGGCACACCTTTGCAACGCGCGCCGCCCAGGCTGGCGTGGATGTGCTGACATTGGCATCAATGCTGGGGCACACGGCAGTGCAGATGACCATGCGGTACGTCCATCCGACCGATCAGCACAAGCGGGCGGCCGCGGAGAGGCTGGAAGCCTACAATCGCGAGAGTGCGTTCAATCTCGCAGAGAATGCGGTCACAGGGTACCTACAAAAACTACTACAGTGACGAGGAGGACAAGAACGTGAAAACCCGTAAGTGTATGAAAACTTTGGTCGGGGCGCGCGGATTTGAACCGCGGACCTCCTGCGCCCAAGGCAGGCGCGCTACCAGGCTGCGCTACGCCCCGATGTACGTAGGTTAATATTCTAACGTAATTTGAACTGCGGCGTGGGGCGCTGGGTTTCAGCGAAGATTCGCCCCCTGATGTGTTCGAGAGCATAAAAGCTGGGCGGAGACGAGGCGCTTATGAACCGAGCCCACGGCACCGCAACCGTGGCACAACTCTGACACATTGTTATTAAAGCCTCCCCATGGCAAGTGAATCGCGATCCTGGCTTATGCTTGCCGGCTCGGATCCTAGGGCCACGCATCGTTTAGAAAAGAGAAGCGATCCGGCCATTCATTATGTAAACTGTTGCAATCAACAAGGATTAAGCATGATTCAAATAGGAGAAGGCGCGCCATGAAAAACTTTCTGTTGGGGTTAATCATCGGACTGGTGGCTGTGCCACTGATCTTTGCGGCATACATCCTGTCAGGCCATGGGCCGGTCGCGGCTACCGATCCGCCGATGCCGTTAGAAAGCTTCCTCGCGCACGGCTCTCTAAGTGCGCGCCTGCGAAAAGAAGCTCCGAAGGGCGACGTTTCAAGATTTACCACTGCCGATTTGATCAGCGGCGCCAACGTTTACCAGAAGAATTGCGCGTTCTGCCATGGCCTTCCTGATCAGCCTCCAACTGTGGCGGGCCGGGGCATGTTTCCAGGCGCGCCACAACTCTTTACCGCAGACGGAATGGTGACGGATGACCCGGCGGGAGTGACCTACTGGAAGGTGGAAAACGGAATTCGGCTTTCGGGCATGCCCAGCTTTAAGTCTTCCCTTACCGACGATCAGCGGTGGCAAGTCAGCGCATTGCTGGCCCGCGCCGATAAGCTTCCACCCGAGGTGCGTAGCGCGTTACAGCCGGCCGCGTGGGCCCCCGCGAGTTCCGCAAATCCAGCACAAGCGAAATAGCGGGCGTAGGGACCGGTTACCTCGCAATTGTCACTTTTCGAGGGCGGGCAGCGGGCCAGGAAGAAAATGTTTTGTCCTCGGCATAGCAAATCTTTTCCAGGTTGCACTCGATACATTTGGGCCGCCGTGCCTGACAGACTTTTCTGCCATGCCAGATAAGCTGATGGGAAAATAAGATCCATCTTTCTCGCGGGATTACCGCGATCAAATCCTGCTCGATCTTTTTCGGATCGTTTTGGCGGCTTAGATCCAGCCGGTGGGATAGACGTTGAACGTGCGTATCCACGACCACCCCCGAGGGAATGCCGAACGCCGTCCCCAACACGACGTTGGCAGTCTTTCGGGCGACGCCCGGTAGCGACAACATTTCCTCCATCGTTCGCGGCACTTTACCGCCAAAATCGTCAATGATTTTTCTGCTCGCTCCGAGAATGGATTTGGTTTTGTTACGAAAAAAGCCCGTCGGGCGAATAGCCGCTTCCATGTCGTTGGGGTCAGCAACCGCGAAATCATGCGGCATGGGATATTGCTTGAACAAAGCCGGAGTTACCTGATTGACGCGTTCATCGGTGCACTGCGCGGAGAGAATCGTGGAAATCAGCAACTGAAAAGCGTTTTTATGTGTCAACGCGCAGGACGCGGCGGGATAGGCATCGTCCAAGCCTGCCAAAATAGCGGAAACGCGGACTGGATCCGTGCCCTTGGCCTTCGGTACCGGCTTTGTGGCAGAGGGGTTAGCCGATTTGGGGTTGCGGTGGGTTTTTGGAGTCCTGGCGGGCGGCGGACCTTTTGGTGTTTTTTTCATGACGTCAGCGCGGAACTATATCATACGAAATGCGGCCAATCACCGGAGCCGTAAGAATTGCAATGACCCATGCCGGGAGATTTCACACGAAAGAATTTAGTCAGGGATAAACTCGTGATGGGGAGCGGAAGTAACAGCGATGAGATTTACACTGCGAAGAACAAACTTTGGGCGAATGGCCAGTCTTCGTCCAGCCATTGCGCTTCGCAGCGATAACCTGCACGCTCGCCCATGCCAGTCAATTCCGCCGGATTGAAGCGCAGTGAGCTTTCCGTCCAAATCGTTTCTCCAGAGCGAAACGTGACCTTCATTTCCGACCCAGCAATATCCACGGTTTGCTCGCACAAGGAGCGCAAGTGCATCTCGATTCGCCGCTCCGCATCATCCCAGCGAACCTCATGCGCAAACTGATCCACTCGGAAGTCCGCATCCAACTCCCGGTTAATTCGCGCGAGTAGATTTTTATTGAATGCGGCGGTTACGCCAGCGGGATCGTCATAGGCCAGCAGAAGTTGCGAAATCGGCTTTTCCAGATCGGAGGACAGGAGCAGCGCATCACCTGGCCGCAAAATCTTTCGCACTTCTCCAAGAAACGACTCACCCGCGACTCGAGTAAAATTTCCGATGGTGCTTCCCAGAAAAAGCACCAGGAGGCGCTCATCCCCGTTTCGGCGCGCCGCCACCTCCAGCAAACCTTCCAGGTAGGCGCGCTTGAACGCCTGAATGCTGACGCATTCCACTTGCGAAAGTTCCTGGTGGCAGCGATCCAACGCCGCGCCGGATATATCAATGGGATAGTAATGTACCGCCTGCCGGCGAGCCAACTCTTCCAGCAGCCATTTTGTCTTTTGCCCGCTACCGCTGCCTAATTCGGCAATGATCACCGGACGCGGCAATCTGGAGATAATTTCCGGGGAAAATCGGCGGAGTAAACGCGCGTCTGCCTGGGTTAGACCGTATTCCGGCAGAAGGCAAATGACATCAAAAAGTGCGGAGCCGATCTCATCATAAAGGTATTGCGACGATAGCTCCTTCTGACCGGCCTTCCCCAGGCCAGCACGAACATCGGACGCAAAGTTAGCCAGCAACTCAGGGGATAGCAGGCGCGTGGATATCCGGGGCAGGATCATGGCTAGCCCTCCACGCAACGAAACTTCGCATACATATACACATAGTGGGGCTGAAACCAGTTACGAAAACTCCGTCGCAACATGCAGGCCGCCGTTTGTTGTGAACCGCCCTTCATCACGTAATGCTGGCCATCAAAAAAGTTGGTGGAATATCCCGGATAAAACGGAAAGGCTTGAAATCCTGGAAATGGTTCAAAGCGCGAACCAGTCCATTCCCATCCATTTCCCAGCAGGTTGTTCACACCGAATGCGCTCGTACCTTCTGGGTGAGCGTTAACTGGTGTGGGATTCAAGTTCACGAAATTAAAATTTCCGTGGATAACTTCAGGCGCAGCGTTGCCCCAGGGAAAATCGTTTTCCTTTCCTCCCATCGTTCCATAAGCGGCCCGATGCCATTCCGGCTCCGTAGGCAGGCGCTTTCCGGCCCAGCGGCAGTAGGCCGATGCCTCGGCGTGGGAAACATGGACCGGCCAGTCCATTGGCAAAGGCTGCCTGTCGAAGAGACCTCGATACGCCCAACTGTTCCCCTCTCGCAGCCAAAAATGAGGATGCTCCAGGCCGCTCCGCATCTTCCATTCCCAGTCTGCGGCGCTCCAGTAGGGTCTATGAGCATATCCTGTGTCGCGCACGAATTCTAAAAACTGGCCGTTGGTAACTGGATAGGAATCTATGGTGAATGCCGGTACATTGACCTGATTCGATACGAACTCATTATCCCATCCGAACAGATTCGATTCCCGCTTCTGCCCCAGAGTGGCAACACCTTCTGGAATCGCCACACCCGCAAATGCAGGCGAGGGCCGGGATTCGGGGGACTCTACTGATTTACATTGCACATTCTTCCGATCGAAGGGAAGTTCGTGCAGCAAGTACATCAGCGTCTCAACGTGCATCAGGCGATGCTCTATCGCCACTTGCAACAGCGTGCCATTGGCCATAAAAGGATCTTCGGAAGGGTTCAGATCCGTTTCATTGAGGAGCCTGTCCAATTCCTTCCGAACGCGGGATTTGTACTGGCGCACAATCGATTCCCGGGGCCAATCAGATGGTTGGTCCGTGGGCAGGCCACCCCCCACGGGGTCAATGCCGAACGCAAAAAGGTTGTCGAATTTCGGATTGAAGGATGGGTGATTGAACGCCGTGTGCGCGAGAAGATTCCAGTCAAATGCTTCCAAGTGGCCCAGGTAGAAAACCAAACGATGGCGCTCCGGAATAGCCCGATCATAAAGCGCTTCCGGATTTAGAAGGGTAAACAACGCGTCAGTGCGCGCGCGTGCATCTTCCAAACGGGCGAAAAGTATTTCCCGGCGTTCCGATGTATCCAGTGGCGAGAGCACAGCGACTCCAGGACAGGCCTATCGGGCCCAGGCGCGGCGGGAACGCCTTTTCTTTAGATGCCCGCAAAACCCCTTAGGTGGCGGACCGGGCAAACGACAGTCCGGTAAAGTCTGCATTTCTTAAAAATGCCACCAACTTACGAAAGGCGTTGCCGCGATGGCTTCTATGGTTTTTCTCTTCAGGCGACAATTGCGCGAACGTACGGCCCAACTCCGGCACCAGGAAAACCGGATCATAGCCAAAACCGCCCTCCCCCCTCGGCTCTTCGAGGATCCGGCCCGAGGCTGCGGCGGAAAGAATGGCATTTACATTGCCGCCTTCTGCAATTGCAATCACACAAACAAAACGCGCATCGCGTTCGCCGCCCGCAAGCCCTCGCATTTCGGCTAGCAGCTTTGCATTCCGTTGCGCGGGGGTGGCATTAAGGCCGGCATAGCGCGCGGAACGAACT
>PKXT01000121.1 GCA_003133505.1 Acidobacteriota bacterium | reverse complement strand
GAATCGCCGGGTCTCTATCTGCGCCTGAGCGTCAAGGAGAACCTGACGTACTTCGCCGGACTCTATGGCCTGCGTCATGCCGATAAACGCATCGACGAGGCTCTCGAAGCGGTCAATCTTCGCGAGCGGGCGAATGATCTCTGCGGGGGACTCTCCAAAGGTCTTCGACAGCGCGTCGGACTGGCGCGAACACTGCTGAGTGATCCAGAGATCATGTTTCTCGATGAACCGACCACCGGACTCGATCCGGTTTCCCGAACGAATGTATGGGAGATGATTCGCAAACTGAAGGAACAATCCAATCTCACGATTTTGCTGACGACCCATTACATGGAAGAAGCCGACCAACTGTGCGGGAGAATTGCCATCGTGGATCATGGCACGCTGGTGGCGCTGGATTCACCCACGCGGTTGAAGGATAGCGTTCCGGGCGCCGACATGGTGGAAGCGGAATTGGAAGGCGCGCCAGCCGACGCCAAGGGGGAACTGGAAAAACTCAGTCAGGTTGCCTCTGTCACGCAGCAAAACGGCGTCGTCCATATTTCCTCGCATGATGGGCCGGCAACGGTGGCGGCGCTAATAGATTGGGCGCGGGCGCGCAAGGTGACCGTGCGGCGCATGGGCGTCCAGGGAACCACGCTCGACGACGTGTTCCTGCATTACACCGGGCGCGAACTGCGCGATACGGCGGCCGGAGGTCGCGGGTACGATGTCAGTCACCTCTACCGTTAACAAGCCGATGATTCGCTATTTGAATCATTCTCAGAATCTTCCGCAACAATGGCAGGAGCGGCCACGCCAATGAAACCGTATCGAATCAGCGCGCTGATTGAACGCGACCTGCGCAAATTCTTCCGCAGCCCTGCGCTCATGATGAGCTCCATGGTGTTTCCATTGATGCAGTTGATCGTGTTGGGCTACGCCTTCGGCGGCAAAGTGATCAATGCCAAAGTGGCGTTCGTGGATATGGATCACTCAGTGGAATCACGCAAGGTGAAGGAGATGCTCACCGGCATCAGCACCGGGCCGCGAACGTTTTATACCGTGGATTACCCCTCCGAAAGCGCGGCGCTGGACAGCCTGCGAGAGGGATTTGTGCGCGCCGTAATCGAAGTGCCCAACGGTTTTTCCCGGCGATTCTACCAGCGTGATCGCCCGAAAATTGCGCTCGCCGAAGACAACACCGATCAGTTCATGTCCAGTTCCCTGCTGGAGCGCGTGCAGGAGATGGTGGACGAATTGAACGCGCCAACCATGACTTCGCGGCTGCCGGGAAATGTGCAACTCGATACCGTGGAGGTGTATCCCTACGTCGAATACATCAAGTATTTGCTGGCCGGATCCATTGCCATGTCCATTTTTATCGTGGCCATGATTGGCGGAGGCATCACGTTCATTGACGACAAAGCGCGGGGCCTGCACGAAGGCTATTTGGTGACCCCCGTTTCCAAAAGCGAACTCGTGCTGGGCCTGGTGGGAGCAGGCGCGCTGAAGGGAGTGATGGCCGGCATGGTGTTGACCATCGTCGGCGGATTGATCGCCGGAATTCCCAATTTGTGGGAACCCGTGCGGCTGTTGTACCTGATTCTCGTGGTGGCCGTGGCCTCGACGGCGATGATCAGCTTCATGTTTTTGGTGATGGTGCGGGTGAGCGACCCGCTGGTGCCGCGAGCGATATTTGGAGTGCTGAATACGCTGCTGTTTTTTCCGTCCGGCGCGGTATATCCCACGGAAGGCTTTCCCTGGTGGCTGAAATGGATTTCTATCGTGGACCCCTTTACCTATACGGTTCATGCCCTCCGCAATCTCACGCTGAAAAACACCGGGTTCGAAGGAATCTACCGAGACGTTTTCATTCTGATGGGCTTCTCCGTAATAATGATTGGATCGTGCATCGCGCTATTCAAGCGCCAGATTTAGGGCGGACGGAATGATGCTGGCGAACTGCCAATTCCAGGTCATTCCGAATCCTCCCTTAGCAGTCACGAATCTGCTTTTTGCCGCTGTTTCGTGGCAATTGTGGAAGCCATTGCAACGGATGATCACGATGCAAGCCGCCTGATTTTTTGAAGGAGCACGCCATGGGCATACTCGACGCGGCACCCGAGGAAAAACACTCTCCCGCTTTTCGCTATGCCGTTACAGGCATCGCGCTGGTTGTGGTGGTGGCGCTGGGTCTTTGGTGGGCGCTGCGATTCCATTCCGAGCGCGTGGCCGTGGGCAAATTCCTGATGGCGCTTTCCGCGGGGCAGTCCGAGCGAGCCTATCAGCTTTGGAAAGCGTCGCCGACGTATTCCTACAAGAATTTTCTCGACGATTGGGGACCCAACGGTTATTACGGTCCGGTAAAAAGTTTTCGCATCAAGCGAACCTACGAGCCGCCGAATTCGCACAATAGCGTGGAGATCACCGTGGAGGTCAGTCCCTACGCGCCATTTCCAGCCGACGATGACATCGTGAAGACGGGCAAGACCCGTGAAGTGGTGATCTGGGTAGACCGCTACGACTCCTCCCTCAGTTTTCCGCCATAACCGAGAATTTCGGATTTGTGGCGATTAGAAAAGTGTATGGGGAACTATATACATTGTCACCCCAAAAACCCGTTATTCACGGCCTTGTGAAATTCGGCCATCGTCCAGACGCCAATCAGCGCGCTTTTTGGGTGAGCTTGCTCCCGAAGCCATTTCATAGCCGAAGCCTTATAGCCGCCCCCGTCTAGCAGCACAACCGTAGGGATTCCAGTCTTGAGGATATTGAAAAGCAGGAGCGGGTATTTTTCGTCAACCGAGCCGGAGGATTGTTGCCACTTGCACTCGATAATCAGGTCATCGGCGAAAATGGCGCGATTGATGACGAGGAAATCGCACTTGCGAACGGTGTTGTAAATCGTGGGGCCTATCGGAAGTTGTTTCAGGTATTGCTTGCCGCCAATGGCCTTGCGGTTCTCAAAAGCGTGGGCTTTGTGGTTCCAAAACTCGGTATAGTCACGCTCCCGTAAGGCTTCCTCTACAAATTTTTCAAGCCGGTTTCCCGTCTTGGTCGCCTTCTGGCCGCTGCTTGGCGGTGGAGGTGTAGTTTCGGATGATAAGCTCATTTGCCTTGCCTCGCTGGTCGCCCTTGCAAGAAACGAACCGGCCAGCCATGATTTGCTCGATTCCGAACCCACTGTACAGGCGACGGATAAGCGGTGTATCAGAATTGGAAACCATGTGTAAACGCCAGTGTAAAACT
>PKXT01000055.1 GCA_003133505.1 Acidobacteriota bacterium | reverse complement strand
GCAACTTCTACGGGACAACGTACCTAGGCGGGACCAAAGAATTAGGGACAGTCTTCAAGATCACCCCAAGCGGCACGCTGACCACGTTGTACAACTTCGACGCCACAGACGGCGAAGACCCCGTTGCGGGGCTGGTCCAAGGCACCGATGGGAACTTCTACGGGACAACCCTCTATGGCGGGGCCAACGGCGATGGTACGGTGTTCAAAATCACCCCCAACGGCATGCTGACAACGTTGCACAGCTTTGGTTCGCAAGTCGGGGACGGCACCTGGCCCGACGGGGGGCTGGTCCAAGGGACCGATGGAAACTTCTACGGAACGACTTTAATCGGTGGGTCACACCCGGATTTTGGTACGGTCTTCTCTATCACCCCAAGCGGCACATTGACAATTCTTCACAGCTTTGGCAGGCAAGGCGCCGGGGAGGGCCTTAACCCCTACGCAGGACTGGTCCAGGGCACCGATGGGAACTTCTACGGGACAACGGAGAGTGGCGGGGCCAACGGCGAGCTCTGCAACTTCGGTTATGGGTGTGGCACAATCTTTAAGATCACTACAGGCGGCAAGCTGACGACGATTTACATCTTCTGCTCGCAAAGCAATTGCCCGGACGGCGCCTCCCCATACGCGGGGCTGGTTCAGGACACCAATGGGACGCTCTACGGGGCAACATCCGGAGGGGGGGCCAACGGCGATGGCACGATCTTTAGCCTGCAGGTAGGTCTGGGCCCGTTTGTGGAAACGCTTCCGACCTCCGCCACGGTGGGAGTGGCCGTCAAAATCCTGGGGACCAGTTTGACCGGCGCGACCAGCGTCACCTTCAACGACGTTGCGGCAAGTTTCACCGTGGTCTCGGGCTCTGAAATCAGCACAACCGTACCGTCCGGCGCAACCACTGGCACAGTGCAGGTCGTAACAGCGGGCGGGACGCTTTCGAGCAACGTACCCTTCCAGGTGCTGCCGTAAGCGCGGATGTCTGTTCGAGACGGAGTTCGCCGCACAAACCAGCGGACTGGACCCCCGCCCATGTCCGGGGAATTGACAAGACCTACGCCTTTAACTCCTGCCCACCTCCAGCGATCAACCGCAGTTAGCGGTTGCCGCGACAGAGGAGTGGGCAAATTTCGGGTAAGGTGAGCTTGTTTCAAAAACCCCTTGCCTGCGCCCCTCGCAACCCTATGAAAACACGAGCCAGCACGTAGCGGTTTGCGATGTTCCAAAAACAGATGTTTGTGGGCAATCCACCAGAGTCATGCAGCCGGCTGGCTCTGGGGCCAGCCGCAAGGGCTCTAAGTGCCGATTCCGAAGGTATCCTCGGAATCGACGACTCTCTCCCGAACGCCGTCTGGGCTGGAAAAAGTGAAACGCGCTCGCCGCACCCTGAATACACGTCAATCTGTATGACGCACTACACTAGGGTCTAACGAAGGGGAGCTAAACCGACAGAAAGACTAAATACCGTCCCATAGCCCATGAGACCGCCGCCATACGTCGTCCCGTAAAAAGTCCCATCGCCGGCCTGGACCAGCCCGGCTAAGGGTTGTTGGCCATCCGTACAATTGCTTTGGGAACAAAAGGTGTAGAGGGTGGTCAGCATTCCGCTGGTGGTGAGTTGGAAAATTGTGCCGGCCCCGAGCGCCCCCGTAACACCATACAGGTTCCCATCAGTAGCCTGAATCAGGGGCGCCGCGGGGAAGTAGCCGTCCGTGCAATAGTTACCGCCCTGCGAGCAGAAAGTGTAGATAGTCGTTAGGACGCCATCCGCCGTCATCTTGAATGCAGTGCCCACGGGGTGGACGCCCGTGCCACCCCATAATGTCGTTCCGTAGAAGTTTCCATCGGTGGCTTGTACCAACGCGGCCTGGGGATCGTACCCGTCTTTCGAGTGGAATTTGTGCAGCGTGGTCAAGACGCCGTCCCCGGTGATCCTAAAGACTGTGCCACAACCACCACAGGTGGGCAACTGGTTGTCCCCGCCGCCGCCCGTCGTTCCGTAAAAATTCCCATCACTACCTTCCACCAGTCCGGCTCCGGGTTCCGCGCCGTCCGGGCAATCGTTGCGGGAGCAAAAGCTGTAGAGCGTGGTCAGCGTTCCGGACGGAGTGATCTTAAAGGCCGTGCCGCACTTAAGAGCAGTCTTCCTATTCTTGAAGCAGATGTGACCACCCATTCCTCCGAGACTCGTCGTCCCGTAGAAATTTCCGTCAGTTCCCAGTACGAGAGACAAGGGATCGGCGCCATCCGACCCCTGGAAGCTGTGCAATGTGGTCAGAACGCCGCTGGAAGTGATCTGGAAGACAGTGCCAAATCCGCCGCCAGTTCCGCCACCTAACGTTGTTCCGTAAAGGCCTCCATCCGGACCCAGGATTAATCCCGCCTGGGGAGCTGCACCGTCGGTACACTTGTGGCCACCCTGCGAGCAGAAATCGTAAATTGTGGTCAACGCGCCCCCGGAAGTGATGGTGAAAACCGTCCCACCATTGTGACGCCCGCCAGCTCGCGTTGTCCCGTAGAATATTCCCCCGGACTGGATGAGCGGTCCATAAGGTTGGGAACCATCGTGATTGTCAAAGCTGTGGAGGGATGTGAATGTCTGCGAGGGAGCGGGAACCGCTGCCATCGTCAATAAGCAAAAAATGCAGCAAGTAATCGTCACACAATTAAGTTTCCTCATGATTACCCCCGCTATCTGCAGATTTGCACATGTTATGCCGAAAATATTTTCATTAGCCAAGGTTTGACACGGGATTTTTCGTCTCGGATTCGTGCGCAGCATGAGTATACCAAGATTTCCATTTTGGCATCCTGACACCAGCACTATACACCACCGGCTTGTTCGCATCAGCGATTTTGTAACTCAGACACCTTTGCGCCGTTTTTTAGCGCGGGTCCGCTCAAGCTCCTTAGCTAAGGCGTCACCGTGAAGGGCACGTTGCTCGAAAGGGTGCCGCCAGGCGTTACAACCTCGACGGTGCCGGTCGTCGCACCGGTGGGGACGGTAGTGGTAATCCATGACTCTGATTTCATGGTAAACGTTGCGGGAGTGCCGTTAAAGGTGACCTTGGTTGCGCCGGTCAGGTTTGTTCCGAGAATTCTTACGGCTGAACCGACTCCGCTGGACGTGGGAATGGTCCTCACAAAAGCTGGCAGGTTTTCGTTAAGGCGGAAGATCGTGGCATCCGTGTAGCCCTGTGCCCCAAAGGTTGTTCCGAAGAAGCGGCCGTCGGTACGCTGAACCAGCGGTGCTCGCGGGCCGGAAGCTTCGTTACTTGTGGGGAAGCTATATACAATTGTGTACTCACCACTCGGGGTAATCTTGAAGATTCTGCCACTGTCGGTTTGCCCACCATTAAACGTGGTTCCGTAATAGTTTCCGTCAGTGGCCTGGATTAGCGGGGCGATAGGCGAGGCACCGTCCGGACAGGGTTCCGCATTAGGGCAAAACTTGTACAGTGTTGTCAGATTGCCCCCAGGCGGTATCTTGAAAATCGTGCCGAAGTCGTTGCCACCTATGTATGTCGTCCCATAAATGCTTCCATCGCTGCCCTGCACCAGCCCGGCTTCGGGTTCGGAGCCGTCCGTGCATGGCTTTTGAGGGCAGAAACTATAGAGCGTGGTCAACTGGCCGGCAGGCGTGACGGCGAATACCGTCCCATTCATGGTGTTGCCACCCTCAAAAGTTGTCCCGTAGAAATTTCCGTCCGACCCCTGAATCACGCCGCCTTCTGGCAATTCGCCGTCTACGCAACTGCCGTGTTGTGGGCAAAAGCTGTACAGCGTCGTCACGACACCGGTAGAAGTAATCTTGAAGATTGCGCCGCACCCAGTACGCCCATAAGAGTCGAGACAAACTCGGTTGGCTCCGCCAAAAGCAGTTGCTCCATAGAAGCTCCCATCGGCGCCCTGAATCAATCCGCCCAGAGGATATTGACCATCATCACCCTGTCCGAAACTGTGCAAAGTCGTCATGCTTCCGGTCGATGTGATTTTGAAAACCGTACCGCAACCGAGGGGACACCCGTTGTTCACAACGGTCCCACCACGGTCCGTGGTTCCATAGAAATTTCCGTCAGTGCCCAGGGCCAGAGCGCCGCCGACGGGGTATTCTCCATCCGCGCAATTCGGCAACGAGCAAAAATTATAGAGAGTCGTTAACGTGCCATTGGGAGTGATCTTAAAGAAGATGCCCCCGTTGGAATTGCCTCCGGTGTTGGTGACTCCATACAGATTTCCATCAA
>PKXT01000012.1 GCA_003133505.1 Acidobacteriota bacterium | reverse complement strand
TGGGTACAAATCACCGAAAGGATCTCAGTTCTCCAATGAAAGCCGCGATTCACCCCGCCTACGAAGAATTAAATGTCACCTGCGCCTGCGGAAACACGTTCCGTACACGCTCCACTCACAAAGGCGATATCCGTGTGGAAATCTGCTCCAGCTGCCATCCGTTCTTCACTGGCCGTCAGAAGCTGGTGGATACCGAGGGTCGCGTAGACCGGTTCCAGAAGAAGATTCAGAAGTCGAAGGACATGAAGCAGGAGAAGGCGGACAGAACCAAGAAGCAGTTAGTGGCGAAGTAGTTCTACTTCTTGGACGATTTCATTCGCGCGTCGCGTTCGGTCCGGAACTGCTCATATTTGGGAAGCTGATCTGCCGTCAGAATGGCGCGCAGTTTCGCCCGGTGATCTTCCTTGATCTGCTCGATCTCCTGGTGGTGCTTGTCGCGAGCCTGGTTGAAGCTGGCGTCGGTTTCATCCAGGATCACGTTCATTTTCTGAACTTGATCGGGCGTCAGGTTCACGCGGGTCCGCAATTCGTCCAGGTACTGCCGCCGCCACGCTTCCGGGTTCACGCGTTGTTCGCTACGCGCTGAGGGCGGAGAGTACATTCGATATCCGAGCGCGCCTACCACGCCTCCGCTCACGAACACCAGAAACAGGTAGACGGCAATCGGAAAATTCCAGGGCCTCATTTTGTTCTCGGGTCAGTATCGCGTGGGACGATGCCCAAGGCCGCCAGATTGTCGGCGGGGTGGGCTGCCGCCAGCGCGTCCACATAGCTGGCGTGCACCTCGGGACGAGATCCGCTCGGCGCCACCTGGACCATGGCGAAGAGCAGACAGACCGCCGCTGCGGCTCCCATGAACACCTGAGTAAGCTTCCTGACGCGCAGCATCAGGGTCTGACGGGCCTCAATCTTCCGCCACAATTGCGGCATGAAATTCGCGCTCGCATCCGGATCCGGCACGGCCGCCTTATATTTCACGAACAGCGCATTCAGTTCATCATCGATTTGGTGCATTTTTCACTAATCCTTCCGGCCTCGACGCGTAGCTTCAAAGGCGTTGAGAACCCGTTGCCGGGCACGAAACAATCTCACCTTCAAAGCATTTTCGTTTACGGAATATATTTTTTCAAGCTCCTTCAGAGAGAGCCCTTCCACTTCTTTGAGCGTCAGCAAAATGCGGTCCTGTTCGGAGACTGCCGCTAGCAAAGAATCCACCAGTTCCTTGACCTGCTTCTGCCGTTGCTCCTCATTCGATACCTTACCACCGGCCGCGGCGTCCGCCATCATGACCTGTTGTTCACTCAGGTCCGACATTCGCGATTCGCTGCGCCGCCGCTGCTTTCGCAGATAATCATACGACGCGTTTACCGTCAGCCGATACAACCAGGGCTCGAAAACCTCCGGAGTCCGCAGTTGATCCAGCGAATAATACAGCCGCAGGAACACCTCCTGCGCCACATCTTCTACGTCCTCAGGCCGCCCGATCAGCCGGGCGATGGTCCCCAAAATCCTTTTCCGATAAGCAACCACAACCTGGTTGAAAGCGGCGTCATCGCCATGCTGCGCCTTCTCGATCTGTTCGAATTCAACCAGCATGCGGCCTTAAAGCCAGCCGCCTTTTCTCACATCTATACAGGCGTACCGGCAAACTGTTAGGTTACAAGGGGTTGTGCCAGTAGGACAAGCCTCCGGCTTGTCCAGGCGCAAGCCAGAGGCTTACGCTACGAGGAGCAAGCCCTTTGGCGTCAACATGCTAAAATCGGTTTGCACCCACCTTTTTTTACATGGATTTTCTCCAGGGTCTAAATCCGCAACAACAAGAGGCTGTCCAGCACGTGGAAGGCCCGCTTCTGCTGCTGGCCGGAGCCGGCAGCGGAAAAACGCGGGTCATCACGCACCGCATGGCGCACCTGATTCAGGCTCATCGCGTCCCCGGACCCGCTATCGTAGCAGTAACATTCACCAATAAGGCTGCAGACGAAATGCGCCAGCGCGTGAACAATCTGCTGGGCGGCGTGAGCTCACGCGAGGCCCCGCTGGTCTCCACCTTCCATTCGTTTTGCGTGCGCTCGCTGCGGCGCGATGGCGCGCGGCTGGCGGATATACGTTCTGGCTTTACGCCGAAGTTCACCATCTACGACGAAGACGATCAACTGGCGTTGGTCAAATCGATTTTCAAAGCGACTGGCCTGGATGAAAAGTTTATCCAGTATCGCGCCATGTGCTCCTGGATCAGCCATCAGAAGAGCCACAAACACTCGCCGGAAGACGCGTACGGAGGCTCAACTGACGACCGCACCGAGCGCATGTCTTCCGTGTACCGGCAATACGAAGAGCGCCTGCGCCAGGCCAATGCGCTGGATTTCGACGATCTGCTGCTGGAATCCGTGCGGCTGCTCTCACACGACGAGGATCTTCGCCGGCAGTACAATCGGCGCTTCGAATTCGTAATGATCGACGAATACCAGGACACCAATCGCAGCCAGTATGAGCTGATGCGTCTGTTGACAGAAATGCGCAAGAACGTGGCCGTGGTAGGAGACGAGGACCAGTCGATTTACGGCTGGCGCGGCGCCGACATCCGCAACATCCTGGATTTTGAGCGCGACTATCCGAATGCGACGGTGATCCGGCTGGAGCAGAACTACCGGTCTACCAAGAATATTCTGGAAGCCGCCAGCGCCGTGGTGGCCAACAACGAAGAGCGTAAAGGCAAGTGGCTGTGGACCGAAGCTGGCACCGGCGATCGCATTGGCCGCTACGAGGCTTTCGATGGCGAGCAGGAGGCATTATTCATCGCCGATACCATCGAGCGGTTGCTTTCCGTGAATCCACGCCATCGCGTGGCGGTGCTATATCGCACTAACTTCCAATCCCGCCAGATTGAAGAAGCGCTGCGGCGCTATGGACGCAAGTACATCGTGGTCGGCGGATTCAGCTTCTATCAGCGCGCCGAAGTGAAGGAGGCACTTGCCTATGTCCGCCTGATCTCTCATCCTGAAGACGATATTGCGCTCGTACGCGTGCTTAATGTTCCGCCGCGCGGCATTGGCAAAATTACCATTGCCGCCATTCGCGCCCGCGCTGGCGATAAGGGACTTTCGATGTGGGAGGCGGTGGCCGACTCGGATATCTCTGGGAGCCGTTCGTCCCTAACCAGCTTCCGCCAAACCATCGAAACGCTCCAACGCGCCGTCGCCGGAATGTCTCCCGCTGAAATGGTTCGCACTGTCCTCGATAAGACTGGCTATCTCGTTTGGGCTGGCGATCAGGATCGCTTGGAAGGGACTTCGCGGACGGAAAATCTTCTGGAGTTGGTGAACGCCATCGCGGAAGCCACCGAGCAGGGCCAGACGCTTCAGGACGTGATGGATCAGGCCGCGCTGGTCGCCGATGCCGACGGCTTCGATGAAGACGTTCCGATTTCGCTAATGACGCTCCACAGCGCCAAAGGCCTCGAATTTGACCACGTCTATCTAGCCGGTCTTGAGGAAGGTCTGCTGCCCCACAATCGCTCTCTTGCCGATGCCGCCAGCATCGAGGAAGAGCGCCGCCTTTGCTATGTCGGCATGACTCGCGCGCGCAAGACTCTTACCCTCACCCGTGCCGTCTATCGGCGCATTTATGGCAATGAACAGCTTTCCGGCTCTTCGCCGTCGCGCTTTCTGGGAGAAATTCCCGTTGAGCTTATCGAGCTGGCTGGCGGACGCGCCCTGCTGTCCTTCCAAGGCGCAACTTCTTCCGATTTCGATCCCGATTGCGACTATACGGAGCGTATGCGGCGTGGAAGTCGGGGCGGTGGCACAAGCCGCCACTCCTATGCTTCTTCAAGCCGGCCGCCATCGAGCGCACGCACGCGAAGCGCAGATGAGCCTCCAGCGCTGGCCACCCGCCGCCGCGCCGCCGCTACGTCCTCTCTCGTCGGCCAGCGCGTCCGCCATCCCTCTTACGGCGTTGGTACAGTGATTGCATCGGAAGGTGAAGGCGACGACCGCAAATTTACGGTCAACTTTCCCGATTTCGGCATAAAAAAGCTCGTAGAACGCTACGCCCGCCTGGAACTCGCGTAATTTCCGCTTCGTCCCCGCCAATTTACAAACCGGAGACATTTCGCTGACAATTCCTCTCCGATCAGGAGACAACATAGCTTCGGGCGCTGACCAGGAAATCCTGTCATTTCTGGCCTGCTCCGCCATCGGGCGGAATCCGGAAATCAAGACCCTCAGCACCCAAGGAGACTTCGCTATGGAAAATTCATTTCGTCGTACTGCTGTTATTTTCGCGTCCCTGTGGCTGGTAATGACCGGCATTGGGGGCACGGCCTCGGCCAAGGACTACAAAGTGGTCAAGCTGGATTCCAATGTTGTCGGCAAGGGAAGATTCAACGACCCCCTCCTGGTCAACGGCTGGGGCATCGCGGACTCGCCGACCGGCGCTTTCTGGGTAAGTGACCAGGGTACCGGATGGTCCACACTCTACAATGGTATGGGAACACCTCAAAGCTTGCAGGTAATCATTCCCTCGGCTAACGGCCAGAACGTGGGCTCGCCCACCGGTATCGCTTACAATGGGGCTCAAGAATTTAAGGTAAAAAACTGGCCGTCTCTCTTCCTTTTCGCAACTCTAGACGGCACAATCAGCGGCTGGGCGCCACAAGCCAATCCTAACGAATCCATCATTGCGGTGGATAATTCGGCAACCGGCGCGGTCTACACCGGACTGGCCATTACCAGTCACCCTTCTGGAAACTCATTGTTTGCCGTGGATAATGCCAACAGCAAAGTGGATATCTATGACAGCAATTTTAATTTCGTATCGTCATTTACCGATTCCACGCTCACCGGCATGGCCCCATTTGGCGCACAGGACATCAACGGGCTCGTTTATGTAACCTTTGCACCCATCACGGGCGGCCCCGGCGGCGCGGTGGATATCTTTACCGAAAGCGGCACATTGATGCAGCAATTGGTGAAAAACGATCACCTCGATCAGCCATGGGGCGTCGCGCTGGCGCCTAACAATTTTGGCCCTTTGAGCGGCGATTTACTCGTCTCCAACAACACCAATTCCGGAACCATCAACGGCTATAATGCGGCTACCGGCGCTTACGTCGGCACCATCAGCGATTCGACAGGCAAGCCCATCGTGATCAACCAAATTTGGGGAATTGGTTTCGGCGGCGGTACCACCAACAACGGCAAGGTCAACCAGTTATTCTATGCTTCCGGGCCAGCCAACAATCAGGATGGTGAGTTCGGCGCGATACAAGTCCTGCCCTAGTTTTTTATTTTTGGCTCGGACAGACTAATCCACCAACTTAAGGGCGTCCTGCTCCGAGGGGACGCCCTTTCTTTTTGTGGGCACGATCATCGGCCAGGAATTGGGTGGTATCCAGGACAACACCGGGCATGTTTCAGAGGATAGATCTTTGATCGAGACACGGTGGGGTCAGCGGGATGGTCTGAACCCTTTTTCCTCATATCCCACTACTTCTCAGGGGTTCACGGAAAGGCTGAAGACTGTCCCCTGGCCGTTAGTTCTGCCTTCCAATGTTATCCCATAGAACGTCCCATTGGCGCCCTGGACCAGCGTCGCTAAAGGAGTAGAGCCGTCCGCGCCGTCAAAGCTGTGCAGCGTCGTGGGCGCGCCCCGGAAACAGTCTTCACCGCCCCCCGCGCCCTTTCCATTGGTGGTATAGGGCCCCACATGGACCGTCGCGTCACAGGGGCCGACCTTATAGCCCTTCCGCGAAGTTCGGGCCATTCACATTATCGTTTACATATGCACAGACGTGCGGCCCTCCCTGCGCCATCGCCGTCCTAGACGTCGTTATCACCATTGCCCCCGCCTACAGAAACCTCATCGCTTTATTCATATGGGTGCCCTGGTTTTCGCTTGGCTTTCCTCAATGTCGTGCGTTGACTGGCGCTCGCCGCACCGGGGGGCCTTTTATCGGTGCCCGGTGCATCCGAACGCAATGAGTATCCGAGAGACTGGGACGCTAGCCCGCATTTGGCCTCCTGTCAATAACTTCCACTCAACTATTGCCAGTGTAATGTCCCTGGCATTCCTGTTGCGCGGCGGCGGGGTTCACGGTAAAGTTTCAGTTTCTTTTACGCGCCGTGACGACGGGGAGCGCTAGCGACGGTAAGCGGTGGAAACGGGGCGGTGAAAATTGGACAAGCAATTTTGGCGCACTAAGAGCATTGACCAGTTGCTGGCCGATGCCGAACAGCCGGAGCATCGCCTGAAAAAGACCTTGGGTTGGCTAAGCCTCACAGCTCTGGGCATTGGCGCAATTATCGGCACTGGCATCTTCGTTGTTACCGGCACAGCCGCCGCGGGCCAGGTGCTGCCCTACTCGTCGCTTTTCCAAGCCCCGTTGCTCGACGTGCTAATGCACGGCGCGCACGCCATGAATGCCAACGGCCGCCCCGGCGCGGGACCGGCCATTGCGTTGTCATTCCTGCTGGTAGCCATCGTCTGCGGCTTTTCCGGCCTGTGTTATGCCGAACTGGCCTCCATGATACCCATTGCCGGCAGCGCGTACACGTACACGTATGCCACGCTGGGCGAACTGATTGCCTGGATTATCGGCTGGGACTTAATCCTCGAATACGCCGTTTCCAATATGGCCGTCGCCGTCGGCTTTTCCGGCTATATAAAAAGCCTGTTCGAAACCTATGGGATACACATACCTGACTCTCTCAGCACTCCTGCCTATACCCCGGGAATGGGCGGCTGGGCGCTCCATTTCAATTTCATAGGATTTTTTATTGTGATGGCCCTCACGGTGCTGCTGGTGGTCGGCATCCGCGAATCCTCCGGCGCTAACAATGTGATGGTGGGCGTCAAGCTCGTCGCCATCATGATTTTTATCATCGCCGCGGCCCATTACATCCGTCCGATCAATTACCATCCCTATTTTCCGAATGGCTGGCAGGGCGTGCTTACTGGCGGCGCGATTGTGTTCTTTTCCTATATTGGCTTCGACTCTGTTTCCACGGCCGCCGAGGAATGCAAGAATCCCAAGCGCGATCTTCCCATTGGCATCATGATCTCTCTCGGAGTTTGCGCAATTTTCTACGTCGGCGTCGCCGTGGTGCTCACCGGAATTCAGCCCTGGCGGTCGCTGGATAACGACGCACCCGTCGCCAATGCTTTGCATGCCATCGGCTTGAACCGCGTGGAGCGCTGGGTGGACGTTGGCGCGCTAATGGGGATGATTTCGTCCCTGCTGGTGTATCAGTACGGCCAGGCCCGCGTTTGGTTCGCTATGTCCCGCGACGGCCTGTTACCGCCCGCGTTCTCTGCCGTCCACAAGCGGTTTCGCACCCCCCACGTGGCCACATGGATTGCGGGGATTTTCGTCGGAATTCCCGCTGGAATTTTCGATATTGGCACGCTGGTGAACCTCTCCAACATCGGGACCCTCTTCGCGTTCATGCTGGTCGCTATTGCCGTCCTGGTGCTGCGCAAACGCCAACCCGACAGGCCTCGCGGCTTCAGCATTCCCTGGTCTCCGTGGACCCCAATCCTGTCTCTGGCAATGTGTCTTGTGCTGATGGCGAGTCTTACGGTGGAAAACTGGGTGCGCTTCTTCGTATGGCTGGTTATTGGGCTCTTTATTTATCTTTGGTACGGGCGCAAGCACAGCGGTCTGGCCGACGCCAACATTCGGCAACGCTAGTGCGACGTTGTTCGTTTTAGACGCTGGCGATCACAACAGATGACCGTTCCCACGTCTCCACGCGCTTTTGCGAGATTGCCCCTTGCGGAACTGCACGTCCACCTCGAGGGCTCCATCGCGCCGTCCACAGTGGTAGAACTCGCCGGCCGCCACGGCATTCGGATTACCCGCGAAGAAGCCATCGCCCGCTATTCCTACTCGAACTTCGCGGGTTTTATCGAATCATTCAAATGGGTCACGCGGCTTATCCGCGAACCGGAAGATTTCGCACTGATCACCGAACGGCTGGCCCAAGATCTTCTCCGCCAGTCCGTGGCCTATGCCGAAGTCACGATTTCCGCCGGGGTCATGCTTTTGCGCGAACAGGATATTGGAGCCAACATGGCCGCAATCGCGGAAGCGGGCACCGCGTTCCAGGATCGCGGATTAAAACTCGCATGGATTTTGGACGTGGTACGCCAATTCAGCGGGGAAGCTGCCATCGCTGTCGCCCACGCGGCCGCTGGCCTGCGATCTTCCGGCGTGGTGGCATTTGGCATTGGCGGGGATGAGCTTGCGCTGCCCCTCTCGGAGTTTCGACGCGCTTTCGACATCGCGCGCGATGCTGGCTTACACATAGTTGCCCACGCCGGCGAAATTGGCGGCCCTGACTCCATTCGCGAAGCCATCGAAGTACTTGGCGCGGAACGCATCGGCCACGGGATCGCCGCCATCAACGATCTCGCGCTTTGTGATGAACTGGCCGCACGCCAGATTCCTTTGGAGGTTTGCCCCACCAGTAATCTCGCCACCGGCGCCCTGGCGCTGCAAAGGCGCAAACCCGCGGCCTTGCTGGCTAATCATCCTTTAAAGGAGCTGTACGATCGTGGCCTTCGCGTTACTCTTTCCACCGACGACCCGGCGATGTTCCACACCAACCTACGCCAGGAATATGGCGTCGCCGCTTCGCTTGGATTCTCAACAACTGAACTTGTGCATCTCGCGGAAAACGGCTTTCACGCGGCATTCCTTCCGCCCGAGGAAAAACTTACTCTAATTCGCACATTCCGAGAACGCGCCGCAGCGCTCCGCCTGCTATAATCTCGCGTGATGAAAGCTCATGTGTGGGTAATGCTGAAGCCAACCGTCCTCGACCCGCAGGGTCAGGCAATTCAACACGCACTGGCCGGTCTCGGCTATTCGTCGGTAAAGGATGTGCGCCAGGGGAAATTCTTCGTGCTCGACTTGGAAGGCGCACCTCGCGCTCAAGCCGAAGAGCAGGTTGAGCGCATCGCCCGGGATGTCCTCGCCAATCCGGTCATCGAATCCTTCCGGTTTGAACTGCTGGAATCTTAGAACCTCCGTGGCGAGGGGATTCTCTGCCGTGATCCTCGGCCCCTCCTCATGGAATCCGCGATTTCAGTCTCCAGCAGGCAGGCCCCATCCTGGCTTTCTATTTCAACATTTCAGGCCCTAGCGGTTTACATTCTACTCACTGCACTTGCCGCGGAGACCGCTTCCGCGGCCCAGCGGGGACCCTAGAAAAAAGGCTCTGAGCAGGAGGCCCGCAGTCTGCTGCACGATCTTCTGCCCTCCGCGGGAGAAGGGTCGCGGCTGAAAGCGGTCGGGACATTGACTGGCGCGGCAATGTGCGATTCATCGGCCCCCTAATTGATCTTCTTCGTTTCGTTCGCGGCCGCGATGGATACATTGCCGTGCTGCCTGCGCTGGATCATTTGACTCACCAGAGTTTCGACTCATCTTCCGACCCTCTTTCAGACCTGATGATCTGGGATGGCACGCACACGGAGTTGTCTATGCCACCCGGCTACACGGCCTGGAAGGGAGAGCTCTATGCGGAAATGATTGATCCGCGCTTTCGTAATTTCCTTTATGAAGGGGCGCCCACCCGAATTCGCGGGGAGTAGGTCGTCTGGGGCGGCGTGCGAGTCGATGGCATTCCGGCGCTGACCAATCCAGAGTTTATTCGCGCGCAGGATGCGACTTACCTCGAAGATAAAGAGCCGGTCTTCGGCGTAAGCATTCATGGAGACAATCGCGCCTACCCTCTGCGAATCATGGACTGGCACGAAATGGCCAATGACGTGGTAGGGGGCGTACCGGTTGCGCTGGCATACTGCACGCTCTGTGGCTCTGGAATCCTGTATGACGCGCGCGCAAAGGGGCACACCTTTGTTTTCGGTTCCTCGGGCCTCCTCTTTCGGTCGAACAAACTGATGTACGACCACGAAACCAATACCTTGTGGAATCAGCTAAGTGGCGAACCCGTCATTGGAAAGCTGGCCGATAGTGGCACCAGGTTAAGTGTGCTTCCGGTTGTCCTCACGTCCTGGGGCCAGTGGCGGAGCCAGCATCCCGATACAAAAGCATTGAGCCTTCACACCAGGTATCCACGGGACTATACCCTCGGCGCGACTTATGGCTCTTATTTTGCGTCGCCAACGACGATGTATCCCGTTTGGCGGCGGAGTGGAATCTTGCCAGCCAAAGCCAGCGTCTTCGCTGTCGTAATCGGCGGGCTGCCCAAGGCGTACGCGGTGGCCGCGCTTGAAAAATCAGGCGGAGTGGTAAATGACACAATCGGGTTAACAAACCTGGTAGTCATTCATGACGGGGCCGTGGGAAATGTGGCGCTGCCGCAAGATTGGGCTGGTGAAGCCGCCAGGCGCGCGCATCACCCCGTGCCTTATGTAAACGATCTAACCGCAAAGATGGCCGAGGAAATACTAAAGAAACGGCCTGAGCTTTCACGCGAGGTCAGTGCGAAATTTCTTCTGGCGATGCCAGTGGAAGAGCGGCTTCAATTGCTGACCGATCGCACCGACGCCAGCAGCAAAGAACAACCACCCCGGCCCGGATACTTTCCCATTGCTCTGCGAAACGAAGTAGCTCTTCAAGGTCTGATTGGCGAAACGCGAGCCTATGATCGCGGCGCACACAAATTCCCGAGCGCAGCGTCACCGCGTGATCTCCGCGACGAGCGCGTCCAGATGTGGAAGGAAACAGAAGATGGCCTGGTCGGACCAGATGGTGAACGGTTAATCCGTCTGGGAGGCCATCTTTCCTTTTGGTTCGGCTGGTATGCGTTTCATCCCCAAACAGCGGTATTTACGGTTCCACAATCTATGCACTAACGCATCCCGCCTCTGAGGCCGATTCTGTAAATGGAGTGTGCTAACCTGAAATGCAACGGAATTTTCGGGTTCCGTGGCATTAGCGCATTCTGGAGTGATCGCAATATGTGCGGCATTGTTGGCTACATTGGCGCGAAGCCTGTCGTACCTCTCATTCTCGACGGGCTGAAGCGGCTCGAATATCGCGGCTACGATTCCGCGGGAATCGCCGTCATTGATGAGAACGACCAGCTCGACATCCGTCGCGCATCCGGCAAGCTGCGCAACCTGGAAGAGGCCGTCCGCCAGGCGCCGCTACACGGCACCTATGGAATTGGGCACACCCGCTGGGCCACTCATGGCCGTCCCACCGAAGAGAACGCGCACCCGCATCGCGATTGCCGCTCAGAGATCGTGGTGGTGCATAACGGCATCGTCGAAAACTACCTGGAGTTGAAACACCAGCTGATAGCGGAAGGCCATCATTTCGTCACGGAAACGGACACCGAAGTAATGGCCCACCTGATCGAAAAGTATTCGGTTGGCGCGCCACTTGAGGACGCGGTCCTCAGCACCGTACATCAGATCAGTGGAGTGTTTGCGCTGGCAGCCATCTCGGTGCGAGATCCCGGAAAGATTGTGGCGGCGCGTCTTGGACCTCCGGTAATCGTTGGCCTGGGCAAGAATGAATCCTTCGTCGTGAGTGATATCACTGCGTTGCTGCAACACACGCCCGAAGTGATATTTCTCGCCGATGGGGATGTCGCTGTGCTGACCGCCGATGGCGTTCGCCTGATGGATTTTGAAGGCCGGCCCGTGACCCGCGCGCCCCAGCATGTCTCCTGGGATCCTCGCCTGGCGGAAAAGGGCGGATACAAGCATTTCATGCAGAAGGAA
>PKXT01000272.1 GCA_003133505.1 Acidobacteriota bacterium | reverse complement strand
GGCACCGACGGAAACTTCTACGGGACAACCTTCATAGGCGGAGCCTACGGCAGCTATGGCACGGTCTTCAAAATCACCCCTAGAGGAAAGCTAACGACACTGCACAGCTTTGACGGAACGGACGGCGACCAGCCCGCAGGGCTGGTTCTGGCCATCGATGGGAACTTCTACGGGACAACGGAGTTCGGCGGTGCCAACAGCAATGGCACGGTCTTCAAAATCACCTCCAGTGGCGCGCTGACGACGTTGCACAGCTTCGACAGGACAGATGGCGCGGGACCCTATGATGCGGGGCTGGTCCAAGCCACCGATGGAAACTTCTACGGGACAACATACCAGGGCGGGGCCGACGACTATGGCACGGTCTTCAAAATCACTCCTAGAGGAAAGCTGACGACGCTGCACAGCTTCAGCAACGCGGACGGCTCCTTCCCCAGGGCGGGACTGGTCCAGGGCACCGATGGAAACTTCTACGGGACAACACAAGAGGGCGGGGCCGTCGGGTCCTGCGGTGACGGCTGCGGCACCGTCTTTAGGATCACCCCAGGCGGCACGCTGACGACGCTGCACAGCTTCGACCTAACAGACGGCGAATATCCCCTCGCGGGGCTGGTCCAGGGTACCAATGGGACATTCTACGGGACAGCGGACTGCGGCGGGGCCTATGGTCCCGGGTGCGGCCCCTATTATCCCGGGACAGTCTTCAGCCTGTCTGTGGGTCTCGGTCCCTTTGTGGAAACGCTGCCTGCATTCGGCAAGGTGGGAACGCCCGTCCACATCCTGGGAACCAATTTGACGGGCACGACCAGCGTCACGTTTGACGGAACACCTGCTACGTTCACGGTGGTATCGAAAACCTTAATCTTCACCAACGTACCCGCGGGCGCTACCACCGGCACCGCCCAGGTGGTAACACCTGGCGGCACGCTGTCGAGCAACGTGCCCTTTACGGTAAATTGAGCGACGAGGAGATAACATGGTCAAACTCAACGTGGGCATGAAGGCGTGCGGTATCTTTCTGCTGTGGGCAACGGCGGCGGTTGCCCTGCCTGCGCAGACATTCACTTCGCTGCACAGCTTTAACGGCACTGCCGGCGAGTTCCCCTTAGGAATTCTTGTTCAGGCCACGGATGGGAACTTGTACGGGACAACACTCGCGGGCGGGCCCGATGGCGAAGGGACATTTTTCAAGATCACCACGGATGGCGCGCTGACCACGCTGTACGATTTTTCCTCGGCGGACGGCGCCAGTCCCTATGCGGGAGTAGTTCAAGGTACAGATGGAAATTTCTACGGCACAACTTCGTACGGAGGAAACATGGCTGAATGTGGCGGAGCCGGCTGCGGCACGGTCTTCAAGATTACGCCCACCGGCGGGCTGACCACACTTTACGAATTTTGCCAGATCGTTTCAAAACATGGCCGGTGCCTGGACGGCATCAATCCCATGGCCCCTCTCATTCTGGGCGACGATGGAGATTTTTACGGGACCACAACGTCGGCCGGTACGGGGAATGAAGGGGGCGGGACCGTCTTCAGAATCACCCCCAGCGGCGCGCTGACGACACTCTATAGCTTTTGCTCAATCGGCGGACTCAGTTGCCCGGACGGCCATTTTCCCTTTGCAGGACTGCTGCAAGCCTCGGA
The DNA here is from genome assembly GCA_003133505.1 of Acidobacteriota bacterium. Taxonomy (GTDB): domain Bacteria; phylum Acidobacteriota; class Terriglobia; order Acidiferrales; family UBA7541; genus PALSA-278. Next base: position 3,110 of record PKXT01000272.1, on the reverse strand, counting down.
CGGGAACTTCTATGGAACCACAGTGCAGGGCGGCCACGGTTGTCCAGTGGAAGGTTGTGGAACCGTTTTTAAGATCACCCCCAGCGGCGAGATGACCACGTTATACCGGTTCAGCGGTCCGGATGGCACCTATCCGGTGGGAACTCTCGTTCAGGGCGCCGATGGCTGGCTTTACGGAGGAACAGAGTATGGGGGAGCCAACGACGACGGAACGATCTTCAAGATCAGCACGGCAGGGGCCTTGACAACCTTATTCAGCTTCGATGGCGCGAACGGAAAAACCCCTTATGTGGGTGTGATTCTGGGCACGAATGGCAACTTCTATGGGACAACGTTGCACGGCGGGCCCAAGGGTGATGGCACAATCTTCGAAATGACTTCCGGCGGAAAGCTGACAGAACTGCACGGTTTCGACGCTACAGACGGCGCGGATCCCAGCGCGGGACTGGCCCAAGACACGGATGGAAGCTTTTATGGAACGACGTATTTCGGCGGGGCCAAGCGGCATGGGCATGGCACGGTCTTCAGCCTGTCGGTGGGTCTTGGGGCGTTTGTGAAGACGCTGCCGACCTTTGGGACAGTTGGCGAGACCATTTCCATTCTCGGGAGCAATCTGACTGGTTCCACAAAGGTCACCTTCCACGGTATTCAGGCAGCGTTCACAGTAGTCTCAAACACGGAGATCACTGCGACGGTGCCGACCGGCGCGACAACAGGCACGGTAAAGGTGGTAACGCCGGGCGGCACGCTTTCGAGTAACGTGCCCTTCCGGGTGACGCCCTAGAGTCCTTGCGGCTGGCCCCAGAGCCAGCCGGCTGCATGACTCTGGTGGATTGCCCAGAAACATTTGTTTCTGAGGCGCTCCAAATGCCCGAAAATCGCCTTGCGTTTTCATAGACTTACAGAGGCCGCGGAATGGAGGTTTTTGGGCAAGCGCGGCCAAGGCCAGTGCTGATCCTCTTGGCGATCTGTGCCAACCTGGGTCAGTTAATCGCCCGTGGGCGCCCCGTGCACGAAATCCGGCCAACGTCGTGAGCCCCAGCGCTGCAGGAGCGCGTCCCGGCACCGAGTGGCACGATGATTTCGTAAGGACCCAGCTTGGTTCCTGCGGCCACCATCACTACTTCACCTCGGACGCTGCGCCGCTCACTCCAAACCTTCCACCATGTACAAGCTTCCCAGAATCCGCTGCATTCCGTAGACATACGTCTTGCTGTCCTCGTTATACTCCAGCCCAATGTTCTCCGTGGAACCTGCTTTCTCGTCCACTTCAATTTTTTGCAGCAGCGTCCGCTTTCCTGTTTTTACTTCCACGCGGTATACCCATGCTTCCCAGTGCGTGCCCGAGGACACCAGCAGTGCTTGCCCGTCCTTTGTCCATTTATTCAATGTTTCCTGGGGCTCTATACCCCGAATCGCTTGTACTTTCTGCGTCTCTCCATCGAACACTACCGCCTGCCCGCTGGAATTTCGCCCAGCGATCCGCTTTCCATCACTGGCTACGGCGACTCCTGTAAAATCGGTGGGACCCAGCGGTTGCGGTTTTCCTCCCTCCAGGTCCATCTGGTAGGTACGCAACGCCTGTCCCTCGGCCGCACCCTGCAGCAGCAGGTGCTTGCCGTCCGGAAACCACGCCAAGCGAATCAAACTGGTGATGTCTCCAACCGGCAATCGCCGGCTCTCTCCCGCTCCAATGGGGTGCAGCGCCACCTGCGGCGGTCTGGTATAAAGAATTGCCGCCGCTGTTGTTTGGTCCGGTGAAAATTTTGGCCGTGCGCCGGGACCCAGCGCCACTGGCGGCGAGCCATCCAGTTTTCGGTAAGCCACCAGGTACAGCGAACCCGACGGGCCTCCCCATTCCATGAACAAAATCGCTTTTCCGTCCAGCGAAATATCCGCCGCTCCGGAGCCATCGAACCATTCCAATCCCCGGCGTTCCTTTCCCGTGGCTGGGTCGCGCCCTGTAAGTTCCGCGCGTGCCTGCTCGCCCGCAAGCAGCACGCGGCCGTCCGAGGCTACATCCAGCAGCCGGATCGATTGCTGCGCCGCGAAAAGTTTCCGAAGCGTTCCCGAGAGGTTCACGCCGTACAAACTTCTGTTCTCCTGCTCGCCGGCCGTGAACCAGATTTCTGTTCCGGTATGCGACCACGCCAGCCCCTGCACTGTCTCGAATTCCTTGGTGAGTTGCTTGTGATTTCCCGCGGCATCCACCACAGAGACCCAGCCACGGTCATCCTCGTAGACCGGGTGTTCGAGAAAGGCCACCTCCTTCCCGTCTGGCGCGACCCGCACATAGTCCAGATAACCGGAGGTTGTATAAATCACCTTTCCCCCGGGATATTCCAATTGCACTTTCCGGTTGGCCATGCGCGCCACCGCCAGCGTTTTTCCATCCGGCGCGTAGTCCGCCGCAATCACGCTGTCCTCCTGCACGCGCGGCGTCCCACCGGTCATTTGTGCCTGGGCCATCGTTCCACTCAAAAAATTTGAGTGATATACCGGCTCTAGCGCCAGTTCCAGATCTCCGCTCGAGGATAGGTCCAGTAGCGCCGCGCTGGGCAGCTCCACTTTCGCCGATTGCGGAAATTCCATCCGCACGGAATAAATCTGCAGTGGATCGTTTTCCCACTGTGCGCTGTACACCACGGTGTGCCCGTCCTTGGCAAATCGCGCATTCGAGGGATAGCCCTTTTGATATGTCAGCCGGGTGAATTTCGGCGGCGCCTTTGCAGATGACCGTCGCCCCGCCATCCACATCCCCGTTCCCACGAGGATTAGCGCGGCGGCCATCGCCGCCGGTACCAGCCATCTGCCCCCCGGCGCTTTGGCTGCGGGGATCGCCGAAGCCGTGGTTGTGGATGCGCTCGAGAGAGATTCCAGATCGAAGGCCAGATCGCGCGCGGATTGAAACCGCTCCGCAGGGTTTTTTTCCAGGCAGTGCCGCACAATCCGCTCCACTGCTGGAGGAATCTTCTTTCCCTCGCCCGATAGCTCCGGCGGCTCTTCCTTCAGGATCGCCGCCATCGTGTCCGCCGAAGAGTCTTTCTCGAAGGCCCGCTGCCCCGAAAGCATTTCGTACAGAATGGCACCCAGCGCGAAAATGTCTGACC
>PKXT01000076.1 GCA_003133505.1 Acidobacteriota bacterium | reverse complement strand
AAGTTCCCATCGGTGCCTTGGATCAGCGCCGCCGAGGGAAATTCCCCATCTGCGCCGTCGAAACTGAACAGCGAAGTGAAAGTCGTGCCGGGGTCGGTGCCGACATTGCTTTGCGCCGCGATCAAGGGTCCTGTCGAGCAAACCCATAGTACTCCTAACATTAAAAAAATTCCAGATATTCTCATTGCGGACATTTGGTCTCCCTCCTTAAAATAAAACCAGTGGCATAAGACCAGTGGCTACGGCAACGATAGCCAAACTCACCGGTCGAGTTGTCATGGGCATGTCAAGGGGTTGTCAAAGTATTATTTCTACTCCTTGGNNCCTTGCTTAATAGTATAATTTCAGCCCTTAGCGGCAGGTCGTTGAAAAATTGCGGGCGCGACCTGAATTATTCCTTCGCTCCTGCGTTAAGAAAACCTTGTTCTATTCCCGACTGCTCAGAAACTGTTGATTGTGCCCCGCGTGACAGACCGTTGGGCACCTCACAGCACCACTTCGCTGGGGCAGCACTTGGAAAGGGACGTTGCTCAAAAACAGACCACTGGGTGTCATTACCTGGACTTCCCCGCTGGTGGCGCTCTTAGGTATAGTGGTGGTGATCTCGGAAATAGAAACCACGGTGAACGTGGCCGTGGTGCCGTTAAAGGTGACGCTGGTCGCGCCCGTCAGATCGGTTCCCAGAATTCTTACGGTCGCCCCCACTATGCCGGAAGCAGGTTGTGCCTCCACGAACGGGCTCAGACCTATAGACAGGCTGAAGATCGTGCCGTCATCGTTTGCCCCTCCGTCGGCTGTCGTCCCATACAAACTCCCATTGGTATCCTGGAAAAGCTCCCCGGCCGGGTATTGGCCATCCGCGCATCCACTTTGCGAGCACAAGCTGTAAAGTATGGTCAGCGTACCGGTTGTGGTTATTCTGAAAATTGTCCCACCGCCGTTGGCCCCGTCCTCATCCATTATCCCGTACAGGTTCCCGTCGGTAGCCTGGATCAATCCCGCATAGAGGTAATTGCCGTCAGGGCAGCCGCTTTCCGAGCAAACGTTGTAAATTGGAGTGAACGTGCCGTTTGTTGTAATTTCGAAAACCGTGCCATTGCCGTTGGCTCCGCCAGAGTAAGTAGTTCCGTAGAAGTTCCCATCGGTACCCTGTACCGGCGTCGCGTAGGTGTATTCGCCATCCGTGCAACCTCCTTTAGAGCAAAAGCTGTGCAGCGTAGTGAGCGTGCCGCCTGTGGCAATTTCGAAAACCTCTCCGGAGTTCTTAGCGCCCCCAAAGTACGTTGTTCCGTACAAGTTTCCATTCGTGGCCTGGACCATGCCCGCATTGGACATGCGGCCATCTTTGCCGTTGAAGCTTTGCAGCGTGGTGAAGGTTGCGCCTGGTTCGGTGCTGACTTTTGTTTGTGCCGCGATTTGCGACGCCGAAGCACACAAATAGAACGCCGCTGCGATTACCAAAATTCCAAACGGTCTCGTTGTGGACATCTAATATTTTCCCCCTGGGGCAGGGCCAGCCGACAGTCGCGAGCATGGGCTAGTTACGCAAGCCGGTTGTCATCGGATTGTCAAAATGCTGTCTCTACATCTTCGTTAATTTGATCTCTTGCGGGAGGATACAGCGGAGAGCGTTATTGGGGTAAACAAATCGAGGGCGCACATGCTAACCATTGGTCTCGAGCCCACTGTAATGATCGGGCCTCCCGATTATGTGCTCCGAGAGATCATTAACGGTGACGGGCGAGGGACGCCGGGGCTAGCCAAAGAAGCCGCTGTTACTAAACAAAATGCGGGCGCGGCGCATGTAACATTGGCGTCGCGCCCGCTGGATGGAAGCTGGTGGTCAGTTATCTGGGCAGACCCGCGATTACATCCTTACCGCTGCGTCGGCCGCTTCGGCGAGCTGGCTCAATGTACTAAAGAACGCCTGCGGCTGGCCCAGGAAAAGGTTCGTTGCGGTAAGAGCTGTCACTGCCGCCACAGCACCGCCATTTAGGGGTGCGGTGGGACGAATAACGGCGCACTTTGGCAAGTCAGGGCTGATGAATTCGCAGGGTACCGGAAAAATCAAGTTGGGCTGGACCAGCTTGTTTCCATTGGCGATGAAATTCGGGAATTCCAAGCCGTTGGTTGGATCCAATAGCGGAGCAACTGGCGGCTGAACTCCATTACCAGCGAAATCCACCCATTCCACGAAGTGCGCGACCTCGTCGCCGCCAATGCTGACCATAATCCTGACGACCTCCGCGCTGGAGGCTTGTTGAACCAGGGTGGCGTAAAGACTCGATCCTCCCTGTTCGATAGAACCGAAGTGAAAATCCGCGGTATTAGCGATGGCCTGGATGTGATCCGTGGGGCCGAAATCGGCATTGGTTCTTGGAATCGCGGTAAATTCGCCATTGGACAGTTGCGGCAGGGCATCCGGGAAAGTGGCGCCAAAGTCGGGTNNGAGGACTGCGGTAACGTGTGTACCAACTGGTGGGCACGGCGAGTTGCATGATGTTGGTGAGGCGTCCGATCTGTTTTGCCCCATTCGCCTTGCTGCTGGGCAAAGTGCGGAACTGATCGAGGTTCACGGCCTCCGCGCCCATTGATACCAGGTAGGCGTTGAGAAAAGCGGCGTGGCTATGTTCATCGTTGGTGTTGCTTGTAATGTATTGACCGGCATCACCATCGAGTTGAGACAGGGCAAGCTGATAATTGTTCTGAGTACCAGTCGTAACACCGCCAAGTTCGGTGTATTGCACCCACAAGTCGGTTTCGAGTAATTCAGCAGCCGCCACAAACTGCAGAATGGCAATATCCCCCGACGTAAGCTTGCCGGAGGCCGGTCTGGTGGCCGCTTTCGCCGTGGACGGCAAGAATGAACTGGCCGAGATTGCCGCGCCAGCCATGCCGACGTTTTTCAGAAATGAACGGCGTCTCATGGCTTTCTGGAATGACGATCCGCCGGAGCCGTCGCTCGCCGGAGGAATCGCTTCAGATGTAACATCGCCGGAAAAATCCTTTCTTTTCATTTCGTTCTCCAATTTTCTTGAGATGATTTCACTCCATGAACGAACCGGCTGGTCCAATTCACCGCTTGAGATTAGGCTCGAAAGAACGTGGAAGTGTCACTTGCAGGTCACCGGTATGCAATAGATATGTCTCTATCGCAGAGCTGAGGGCGGAACACAACGTTGGCCGGTCCGTGCGCGAACCCAAAAAACAAGAGGCAGCAATAATCAAAGAATGAATTGCGCGGAATGCGGAAAATGGACTTTGATTTTCTCAAGCAGTCGACGAATCGCAATAGAACGGGGCATTCGCAGGCTGGGATATCTAGGGTAGGAAGCCGCCTCCGGTTATTTACCCGCTGAAAAAGCCGTGATTATCCCTGTCGCGGGTTGGCGCGACATTTGGAGTTTCTTACTAATATTGGGGATCGTGATGACATAGTTTTACGGGAAACAGCCTTTCCGATTATTACCGGAACTTGGGGACAATTGTTAGTGGGTGGAATCGCATAAATGCAGCGAAATTTGTCTATAGATCATAACGACCAGTCGATTCCACGCCTTTCACGACGTTGCGAGGTTGAAGACAAAAGGAGAAATGGTGCGGAAGGCGGGATTCGAACCCGCACGCCTCGCGGCGCCACCCCCTCAAGATGGTGCGTCTGCCAGTTCCGCCACTTCCGCAGAGGGAGATTCATCCCGATTGTAGCAGACCACGCTACGGTTTAGCAGGCGCGGGCATGGTCGGAGTTTGATGAGAAGGAGGCGGCATCGCTGGAGTAGGCCGGGGAGGCGCCTGAACCGGCAGAGGCGGCTTCGTATGCGAGCTCTTTTGGGTTTGTTCCAGGATCGAGTTGATGGCATTGTCAACGCTTCCCTGGCCCGGCCCACGTTTCAACACGAGCGTCAGCGACGTCATCATGAAAACAATCGCGCACCATGTTGTAGCCTGGGAAAGGAATGTGGCCGGCCCCCGCGGGCCAAAGGCCGTCTGACTGCCAGCGCCGCCGAAGGCTCCCGCCAAATCCGCGGCGTTACCGCTTTGCAGCATGATCACCACAACCAGCAACAGGCATACCATGACGTGCAGGGTAACGAGCAACCAAGTAAATTTCCAACCCAACCATACCAATCCTACCGCAACAGCGAGGGCCGTGGCCCATTTTGCTTCGTTCGGCATTCTATGCTCCGCAAACCTGCTTCTCTTACATCGGGTACTTTACGATGGATGCAAATGACTGAGCGTCCAAGCTGGCGCCACCCACCAGGGCGCCGTCAATATCATCTTCGGCCATTAAAGCACTTATATTCTCGGGCTTAACGCTGCCGCCATATAGAATTCGCAATTGGGCCGCGCTTTCCGTAGTAAACTGTTCGGAAACTTGCTGCCGAATCAAACGGTGGGCGGACGCCGCAATCGCGGGTGTGGCCGTTTGACCCGTCCCTATGGCCCAAATAGGCTCGTACGCAACCAGAATACGCGAGAATTCCTCCACCGTCAACGCAGCGAGTCCCCCTGAAATCTGGCGCTTCAAGACGGCATCCGTCTCGCCCGCTTCGCGCTCCTGAGATGTCTCCCCAATGCACACTATGGGAGTAAGTCCCGCGGCTAATGCAGCCCTCGCCTTTTTCCTTACGGTGCTATCGGTTTCGCCGAAGTATTGCCTTCGCTCAGAATGGCCTACGATAACCGCGTGGCATCCCAGTTCCACAATCATAGGGGCGGAGATTTCCCCGGTAAATGCCCCCTCTTTCTCCCAATGCAGGTTCTGGGCGGCGACGGCAATTCGCGTTCCCTGAGTTGCTTCAATGACGGTCGTTAGCGCCGTAAAAGGGGGAGCGATGATAATTTCGCAATGGTTTACGCCTGCGACCTTTGGCGCAAACACGTCCATGAATGCACGTGCTTCGCTTCGCGTCTTGAACATTTTCCAATTCCCCGCAATCACCGCTTTCCTCATCATCTCTCCTTGTCACAGCACTAAATTGATCGTAGAGGGCGCCCTAATTTCGGCTTTTCCACTTCGAAGCATGGGGGAGCGATTCGCTGCTTATCCTTTATGGCGCTACATCATACCTGAGTAGATGGCTGGAAGCTGCTCCCGCTTAAAGCGTTACACTGGATGAGCTCATCTAGAAGCGGAGGGTTATTTCAGGAGAAGATCAATCATGCAGGCTATCACTTCACCATATCGAGGTATGTTGAATTTGGGAAGGCCGGCGACAGCCTCAATTGAATTGGCTGATCAACGAGTGGGAATTGGAGCTTGGGACGCTGTCAGGTGCGCGATGTTGTTCACTGTGACAATAGCGATGTCGCCGCCAGCGGGCGCGCAAGTCACCACCTCGCAATATGGAAATATGCGGACCGGCGCAAATACCGGCGAAACCGTCCTCACTCCGTCGAACGTAAATNNCCTGAAGACCGGCTTTGCGCGCGGGGATGCTGGAATCATGCCTCTTACCGCGCGCGACGTGCGCTGCCCATTTATCGCGCCGGAAGTGGGCATTACTTCTACCCCAGTGATTGACGTAATGAGCGGCACAATCTACATCCTGGCTAGGACCAGAGAGCAGGGCCGCTACCTGCAAAAATTGCACGCGCTGTCAGTCGTCACCGGCGCGGAAAAGCCGAATAGCCCGGTAACGATACAGACGTCGGTACAAGGCCGCGGCGGAGGCAGCAAATCAGGCCGCCTGGATTTCGATCCCCTGCTGGAAAACCCACGCGCCGCGCTCCTGCTTGCTAATGGGACCGTTTATCTGTCGTGGGCATCGTCCTGCGATGTGGGTCCCTATCACGGATGGGTAATATCCTACGACGCGCGAACGCTCGCGCAGGTCGCCGTTTTCAACGACTCGCCCGATGACACTCAAGGCGGAATCTGGCAGTCGGATACCGGCCTGGTGGCGGATGATGGCGGTAATGTATTCCTCGCTACGGGCAATGGCGGCTTTAATGCTGACTCGGGAGGCCGCGATTATGGCGACAGCGCTTTGAAGCTGAACGGGCGCACCCTCGCTGTGCTCGACTATTTCACGCCATTCAATCAGAAACACCTGGATAACGCGGATGACGATCTAGGCTCGGGCGGTACGGTACTGTTGCCCGATCAGGCCGGCAATCATTCCCACGAATTGGTGGTTGCGGGAAAAGGCGGAACGATTTACGTGGTGGACCGGGATCGGATGGGCCGTTTTCAAGCCGGCAGTGACAGCCAGATCGTGCAATCCCTTCCAGGCGCAGTTGGTAGCTTCTTTGCGGCGCCAGCCTGGTGGAATGGCCATCTTTATTTTCTTGGCGATGATGGCATCCTCAAGGATTTTCATGTGGATCGGGGGATGCTGTCCTCCGCGCCCGTTGCCAAGACCTTGGCGAAGCTAGGGGGTCCCGGTGCGACTCCCGAGGTTTCCGCCAATGGTTCGCGCAATGGCATTGTGTGGGTGATTGAGTCTTCAGGCAGGCGTCAGGGAATTCAGCCAGCGGTATTACACGCGTACGATGCGGGAAACATCGGTCATGAACTCTACAACAGCGAGCAAACCGCCAAGCGTGATCGTCCCGGCGTCGGTCTACATTTCGCCATTCCCACCATCGCCAATGGCCACGTCTATGTGGGCTCCAAAGACCAATTGGACATTTATGGCTTGCTTAACCCCGCCAACTAATCGGCGTGCGACCGGAATTGCGACGTTATGGCTTGTCGGTNNACTCGAGCGAAGCGCCACCGCCTGTGGAGATGTGGGAAATATCGGCGCTGACTCCCGCCTGATGCACAGCGGCCACGGAATCACCACCGCCAACGATGGAGATTGCGCCAGCGCGAGTGGCTTCGGCAACTGCTTTAGTCACTCCCAGCGTGCCCGCGGCAAAGGCCGGTTTCTCAAACATGCCCAACGGCCCATTCCACAAGATCGTGCGCGCACCACGGAGAGCATCGCGAAACAGTTCCACAGTTTTCGGACCGATGTCGAGGCCCATCATTTCCGCAGGCGTGTTGCGAATGTCCAGCGTTTGAGTTTGCGGCGCATCCGGTGATGTAGCTACAACGTGATCCACGGGCAGGAGGAAGGGAAATTTTCGCGCACTAACCTGCCGCAGGAAATCGCGCGCAAGGTCGAGTTTATCGTCTTCGACAAGCGAGCGGCCCACTGCAATCCCTTCGGATTTGAGGAACGTGTAAGCCATCGCGCCGCCAATCACCATGGCATCGGCAATGCGCATTAGGTTTTGCACCACTCCAATTTTGTCGGAAACTTTGGCACCCCCCAAAATCGCAACGAGTGGTCTTTCCGGACTGGTCAGAGCCCTACCCAAATATTCCAATTCGCGCTCCATCAGCAGTCCGGCTGCGGCTTGGTGAATGTGATGAGCAATACCCACCACCGAGGCGTGGGCACGATGAGCTGAGCCAAACGCGTCGCAAACAAAGAGACCATCGCATAGAGCCGCGAGCTGACGGGAAAACGCATCTTCGTTTTTTTCTTCCTCAGGATGGAACCGGACGTTCTCGAGCAACAGAACGCCGCCATTGGAAAGCGCGTGGCTCTTCGCTTCGGCTTCGGTGCCAATACAATTCGCAGCGAAGTCCACTGGTTTTCCGAGAAGCTCGGCCAGTTTCGCCGCGACAGGCGCAAGGCTGCACTTCGGATCGGGTTTCCCTTTTGGGCGGCCCAAATGCGAGGCCAGCACCAGACGTGCGCCACGCTCAATGGCGAAGCGCAGGGTGGGCAGAGTTTCCCGAATGCGCGTGTCGTCGGTGACGCGGCCATCGGCCAGCGGGACATTGAAATCCACGCGGATAAACACGCGCTTGCCAGTCAAATCCAGGTCGCGAATGGAAAGTTTGGCCATGCGTCAGTACGCTATGCTCATTTTGTCACGCGCGATGTGAGCTGATTTTCGCAACTATAGATTAGAACCCATCAGCTTGATGAGGTCGCGGCAACGGCACGAATAGCCCCACTCGTTGTCGTACCAGGCCAGCACCTTCACGCAGTTTTGTCCGACCACGCGGGTATATTCCGCATCCACGATCGCGGAATGAGGATTGCCCCGGAAATCCGCAGAGACCAATTCCTCTTCGGTGTATTCCAGAATGTCCTTCATTGGGCCTTCCGCAGCGGTTCGCATCGCTGCATTGATGGCGACGGATGTTGCAGGCTTTTCGGTGAACACAGTCAGGTCCACCACGCTTACGTCTGGCGTGGGCACGCGCATGGCGTAGCCATCCATCTTGCCCTTCAGTTCGGGAATCACCAGATGCAGCGCCTTGGCTGCGCCGGTGCTCGACGGAATCATGGAAAGCGCCGCTGCGCGCGCCCTGCGCAAATCCTTGTGCGGCAGGTCGAGCAACTTCTGATCATTGGTATAGGAATGAATCGTGGTCATGGTGCCGGCCACAATGCCAAAATTTTCCAGAATCACTTTGGCGACAGGCGCCAGGCAGTTCGTGGTGCACGAGGCGTTGGAAACCACATTCTGCCTCGCCGGATCGTAGGTCTTGTCGTTCACGCCCAGCACAATGGTGTGGTCGGGATCGGTGGCCGGAGCGGAAATGATGACCTTCTTCACCGTGCCGCGAATGTGCTTTCGAGCGTCCGAGCCGTTGGTGAAGAGACCGGTGGATTCCACCACGATTTGCACGCCGGTCGAGCTCCAGTCCAGCTCGGCGGGATCCTTCACCTTAAAAACCTTAAAGGCCTTCCCATCCACCGCAATGGAATCGCCATCATGAGTAACGTGATTGGAAAGATTTCCGAGGATCGAATCGTATTTCAAAAGGTGGGCCAGCGTGCGCGGATCGGAAATATCGTTCACCGCGGTAATTTCAATATCCGGATGCCCCAGCGCGGCGCGAAAAATATTTCGTCCGATACGTCCAAAACCATTGATCCCGACCTTGATCGGCATGATTCCCCCGTTGGTATTCCTGTGGTTCCGCTCTTGCACGCGGCGGAAAAACTTGCGGACAGATGCTAGGGCGCGCCGCGAAAAAAGTCAACGCGACTCATCGAACCCCCAGAAATCCCACTTGGTGTGATTGAGCCATGTCATGGTGAGTGAACTCGCGGAGCCCATCTTAGGGAAACTGCTCCACGCGGGTTACCTTGCTATTCAGAAATGTTACGAATACGGTCTTGCCGGGAGGACGTCCGTAGATCCAGTCTTCGGTCTCGCTGCCATCGTCCGAGGCTTGGCGGATTTTTTGATCGGGTCTGCCCATCGCGGCAATTACCATGTCGGTATTCATTCCCACCAATGCGCGGCGCTCTTTTATAGCATTGCGAAATAAAGGAGGAAGCGTATCAACCCAGTTCACCGCAGCGGAATGCTGGTCGTCGAAGCTCAGAAATACAGAAAGATCCCGCTTCAAATCGTCAGCGCTCATATCTGGCAAGGGTTGGCCATAATCGAGCACCAGCGTTGCTCCACGTCCTCCGGATGAAGGGAATGGCGCATTCTGCTGGACTGGTATAGATGATGGATCGGGTGCAGGGGAAGGCGACGGGACAGGGTTCTGCTGCGGTCCCGGGCCTTCATCCGGTCCTGAAGGCTGCCCTGAGCCAGGCCCCTGCCCGGGGCCTGGAAGCGGACCGGGTCCTTGTCCCGTAGTGGGGCCGCCAGTGCCCCCAATTCCTCCATGCAAATGCTGGAGCAGCCGAAGGCGATGCCTGGCGCCACCATTAATTTCAATTACGATTTCGTTCTGGCCAAATCGCACATCGGTAATCTGGACGGTATCGCCCGGATTCGCGGCGCGGCCAGATCCGGCAAGCGCGCGTGCTAATTTGTTTTCATCCAACGGAGCACGCGGAAGGTACGCAAATCCTTTCTGCTCGGCTGGCAAAGGGCGCACGACGCGCGCGAATTCTTTATCTATGAAGCGAACAATTTCAAGGCGTTCGTGCAGTTGCAATGGACTCTGCTGGGTATCGCCATGCCCAGTAACGCTAAGAAAAATTTCGGATAAGGTCGGCACAGTGATTCCCGACGGGATGGCATTGGCGTCCGAGCGAAGCGGAGCCGCGCCATGGGGAACATCAGACGGCGAAGACGCCAGGAAGAGGGCCAGCGCAAAATAGGACCAACGCCACATCTGAGTTGTATTTTAATCCTTTTTGCGGTTTGCGGGAACCGTCTTACTCTTAACGCCACCATTCGCATGTCCTAACGTTACGGCAGCTCCCTGGTGGTCAATCGAAAATGGAAGCGACTCCCCGCCGGATTCGATGACCGCCCGCTCTACCGATTTCCGAGCATCCGGTTGGATCAATAGCACCACACACCCCCCGCCTCCAGCTCCGCAGACCTTTCCCGCGGCAGCTCCGGCACGGAGAGATGCGGAAATTATTCCGTCAACTGTAGGCGTGGAAATAGTGGGAAGGTTCCGGCGGCGGAAATTCCACTCGCTGCGTATCAGGCGGCCTGTTTCGTCCCACTTCCCCCCTTCCAGGGCGGCGCGGAGAGCTTGGGCAATTGCGGAAATCTCGGCCAGATTGCGGCGGATCCGGCGGTTGCCATTCAAGTGCTCCTGATAGACCTTCCAGTTATTAATGCCCGACCGGCGAGGCTTGCCGGTATAACACAGCAGCAGGCGCTGTTCGAGTTCCCGCAAATTCACGCGGAGCGGCTCATAGCGTTCGCTGCCGGGTTCGAGAATGACGGCCATCGCGCCGCCAAATGCCGGGGGGTAGTGGTCCTGCGTACCTGTGGGCACTCCGAGGACGATGGCTTCCACATCGCGGCTCAGATGAATCCAGCGCTCGCGGCTGAGTCCGGCATCAGTCAGCTTATCAAGCGCGGCGCAAATCGCTACGGCGAGCGCGCTCGAGCCGCCCAATCCTGCACCGGCGGGAGCTTCGGAATCGGTGGTGACGGTGAGGCCAACATTCGGCTTGAAATAGCGAACCAAGTGAACGAGCAGCGGAAGTTTGTATGTCGCCGCATTCGTCAATTGTCGAAACGAAGCAAACCCTTCCGAGCGGCGAGTATCGAGTGAACGCAGTACGATGGCGCGGTCTTTTCGAGTGTCAATTTGACAGCGGGCATAACGCGTGATGGCGCAATTCACCGTCACCGCGCCTTCGTGAAAAAGATAGAGCGGCCAAATATCGAGCGTCCCTCCGGCGAGGTCAATGCGAGTGGGAGCGCGGCTATTAATCTGAAGATTCTTACTATGGGCCAGCGGCGACTGCCTTCTTGCGCGCATTCGCGCGAAATTTACAGATCCCGATAGGCCTGCACATTAAAGAATGGAGCAAACGCATTGATGAGCGCAACGCGGAAAGCGTCCTGCCGGGTGATGATATTGTTCGTCAGCACGCCCCAGGTTCCCTCGGCATTGCGAATCCCTTCACCGCTCGCGAAAGCGTCAATGGCTGCGGCAAGCTCTACGCCTTCATCTACCACCTGGCGAGCCAAGGTCTCTGGAAGCAGCAATGAGCCAGACTGTCCGTAGGCGCTTTGTCCTCTTGCATCCATCACAAACGCCCAATTTTGGAGAAAAACCCGGCGGCAATTTTCGGCCGTGATGACGTCCACGCCGCCTTCCATGCCCACGAAATACCCGCATGGCCTGTCAAGCGGCACTCTTTCCACCAGCGCCTCCGCGCGAAACCGCGCGCCTTTCATCATTTCTTCGCGGCTCAACGGCGTGTGGCGTACTCCGCTGGGAACGTCCATTTCCAGACCTTCGAAATGCGCGGCCGGGTCGAGCATGGGGCCGATGACTGCAAGCGTCTCTCGGAGCGCCATCAACTTTGGACGACGCTTGCTTGCAAGCGCTACATAGATTGTTCCCATCGAACCTAATCTGATCCCAACATCACAGCGAGCCTGAGAAATCGTCCAGAGCGGCGGCCATCCGCCGCAGACCTTCGCTCACAATTGCTGTTTCACCTCCGAAGCCAAGCCGGAAGTGGTCAGGCATTTCGAAAAACTTCCCAGGAACAACGGAAGTTTCATATTTTTCGCGAAGCAGAATACAGAAATCATCCACTGACCCTGAGAGGAGACGAGGAAAAACTATC
>PKXT01000353.1:3333-7536 GCA_003133505.1 Acidobacteriota bacterium | reverse complement strand
AAGGCTGCCATCTTCCTACCGCTGTCGATGGTCGAAAGGAATGTCTTGGTATCGAATTGACTGATTTTCCTGGCCACTCCCGCCGATGTCATGATTGGCCCAATTTGCCGTCGTCGTTGAAATCGCCCACGGCAAGGGTGGTGGCGTTGTCATTGGCAAGCTGGACTGGATTCTGGAAGGTGCCGTCGCCGTTGCCGAGCAGCAAGGCATCGGATGATCCCGAGGCAACGTCTAGTTTGTGGTCCCCATTGAAGTCTGCGACTGCGATCTTCTGCCAGCCTTCGTTTTGGGGGACGTTCGTACTGGTGGCCGCCTGGAAGGTGCCATCGCCGTTGCCCAGCAAAACGCTGACAGTATTGCTGGCCGAATTTGTCACTGCCAGGTCCAGGTTTCCATCGTTGTTGAAATCTCCCACTGCGACGCCTAGCGGCGTGCTTCCAGTTGTGTAATCCACTTTGGGCTGGAACGTGCCATCGCCATTCCCCAACAGTACGCTGACCGTGCCGGCCGTAGAATTGGCGATCGCAAAATCCAGGTTTCCGTCGTTGTTGAAGTCTCCCACGGTAATCGCCGCGACGACTCCGTTGTCGCCCTGGGGTAGCCTGCTAAAAATCTGCGGCCGGAAAGTGCCATTCCCGTTTCCAAGCACCACACTGTAATACCCCCCTGCGAATCGAAGGGAAGAACGAGATCGAGATTACCGTCACCATTGATGTCAGCCGCCACCAGATCAAAAACGCTGGAAGAAATTGTCAGCGATTCGCCCGCGCGAAACGTCCCATTGCCTTTTCCGAGGAGGATATTCAGACTGGGAGATGGATACGTCAATCCGACAGCAATATCGGGGGTCCCGTCTCCATTGAAATCGCCCAGAACGACGGAACCCACGTTGCTGGTATTCAGATAGGTTTTCCCCCCCGTGAAGGTTCCATTGCCATTTCCCATGAATATGGCCAAGTTTCCGGGCTGTGCTGGGAGAGATCCGAAATTACCCACCACCAGGTCCAATTTCCCGTCCCCATTCAAATCGGCTGTGACAACCGCTGATGCGTTCAATCCGCCGGAATCAAAGCTGGCTAGCGCTGGTTGAAAAGTTCCATCGCCATTGCCCAGGTAAATCGTTACGCTGCCTTCGCCTCCTTGGTTAGGATTGGCAGCCACGGCCAGATCCACAATTCCATCGCCATTAAAATCTCCCTCGGCAATTCCGCTAATCCGTGCGTTCCCATTTCCCACGGTATAGCTTCCCGCATTTTGAAATATCGGTCCCGAAGCCGGGTTCGGCAAGCCTTGCGGCGCGGCCTGCTTGTCAACGGCGGCTTGACTGGCCACAGAGGCGGGCGGCAAACCCGCCAGTGCGGGTCTACAAACAGATGCTATCGCCACAATTGCGAGGAAAAGTAGGGGGAAAAACCACTTCGCTTTCTGCATCATGGGAAGGACTCTAGGCCAGCGTTTGCCCAGGGAAGAGAACTGTGCCAAGCGCCCCGAAGCTACACTGTTACCCTTCCCTAATTTGCTGTACATTGGCCCGCCTCAGGCGCCGAAGGCTGCGTGCCACTAAAACGATCTACGAGGATTATCGGCGGGTGCTACTAAAATCACTGGTCTCATCGTAGACTTAGTCGCCCTGCGGTTTCCCGTTGGCGCCGAAAACCTGTACTTTTCCGTATTTATCCAAGGCGGCTTTAACCTGCTTGGCGTCGCCAACCGCGACGATCTGGAGATGCGCGAGGTCAATGTACTTCTGCGCAGCAGCCTGTACCTGCTCAGCGCTCACCTTGCCTATGAGGTCGGGATAGGTATCCCAGTAATCTTTCGGCAGGCCATAATATTGTACAGTCAGCCACGCGTTCAAAACTTCTTGAGGATTTTCCAGCGATAGTGCGAAGCTCGCAATAATCGATCGTTCGGCCTCGCCCAATTCCTGCGGCGGGACGGGGTCGGTCTGGATGCGCTTCATCTCATACATCAACTCGTGCATGGAGCCGTCAGTAACCGCATTACGTACTTCGTTCTGGGCGCGCCAAATGCCCGGATAAATATCCGCATCGAAATAACTGTACGCACCGTAGGTATAGCCCTTTTCCTCGCGCAAATTCAAAAAGAGTCTGCTGCTTGCCCCGTCACCGAGTACACGATTCATCACAGTTAATGCCGGATAATCGGCGCTGGTCCTCTCGAGAGAATAGTCGCCGGCCAGCAGATTCGTCTGCACCGAGCCGGGGCGGTCCACCAGGTAAATTGCCGCTGGTTCCGGCGCGGGAACTGGCCCCAGCGCGGGCTGGTCGGTCGCTTCGCCCCGCCATCCGCCAAAGTACTTTTCCACCAGCGCCAGCACATCCGCGGTGTTTACATCGCCCACGATGCCCAGAATCGCATTTCCGGGGCGGTAATGCTCGGCGTGGAACGCCCTCAGGTTTTCCCGCGTGACGCCTTCCACTGATTCCGTGGTGGGAGCGACTACCGAAGCAGGGAAGTCTCCATAGATTACTTTGCTCAGCCGTTCATTGCCCAGGAAACGCGGCTCGGCTCGATCCTCCTGCAGCGCAGCCAGCTCCCGCTGCTTGTATTTGGCCAGTTCGTCATCGGGAAACGACGGATGCAACACAATGTCGGCCATTAAGTCCATCAGTCTCTCTGTCGAATTGGTCAGCCCCGAAGCGCCCACTGTCGCATGGCTTGATTGCGCTGGCGCCGCGGCCGCCAAAGTTGCGCCCATGGAGTCCACTTCCCGCGAGATTTGCGCGCTGGTTCGTTTCTCAGTTCCTTCGCGCAACATTGACGCTACCATGCCGCTCAATCCCGGCTGGCTCTTCGGATCCGCAAGCGCGCCCGGGCGAATCCACATGGAATAGTTCACCGTGGGCAGTTCATGCCGCTCCAATACCAGCACCGTCAGGCTGTTGGGCAGCTTGTGAACCGAAGGAGCATCCAGATGGACGCGCAGAATCTCCTTATTCACCGGCGCGCGATTCATCCGCTGCACCGCTTTCTGCGACTCGGTGTGCCCTCCTTCCTGCGCCCGTGCGGGGGCAGGGAACGCACCCAGCAAAATCGCCGTCGTTACAATCGCGCACAGCACCGCCGGCCCGCGCTTCACGCCTCGTCCCATATGCCCGTCCGCCTTCCTCAAACATTTCATTCGATTCGCCCCACCATCCGTCTTTGTGTAAATCTGTGTATCAAACGCGCCCATCGCCTTGTTCCTCGTCTCCATGACGTTCCCGGCCCCGTCCATTACCGGCCTCCCTTCGGCGTCTTCGCCGATGGTGCGCTGTTGCCATTCGGCGGCGTGCTTGCCCCGCCCGACATTTTCGGCCGGTCGGATTCCGGTAGCGTCAGCACCACTGTCCGCTGGTCATCCTGAAAGATTTGCTTGGCCGCCGCGTTCACGTCCGCCAGGGTAACCGCCGCGAACTTGCCCGCTTCCTGGTTCACCAGGTCGGGATCGTTAAAAAATACCGCATCGTGGCCAATCTGGATGCTGGTCCGCAAATCTGATTGCCTTGTGCGAACGATATCCCGCAACTCCTGCGCTTTCGCCGTATCCAATTCCGCTTGGGTGACGCCATCGCTTAGCACGTTGGCGATTTCCTCATCAATCGCGCGCTTCAACTCTTCCGGTTTCACGCCCGGGCGCGGTATCGCCTGAATGTAAAACTGCCCCGTCCCAATGCGCGTGTCCACTTGCGTTTCAATGTCGGTGGCCAGTTGCTTGTCTTCAATCAGGTGCTGATAGAGCAGGGAACTGTGTCCTGTCGCCATCACGTCGCCCAGCAATTGCGCGGCAAAGTTTGCCGGCGTGTCGCCCGGCGCCACGTGATAGGCGATGAAATACATTGGCAAATTTGCAAGAGAATCGTAAATCGTCTCGTGCCGTTCGCCGTAGTGCTCCGGCTCGCTCAAATCGCCGCGCGGAGGAATGGTCTGTGGCTTTAAGTCCCCGAAATAGTGCTTCACCCGCTCTAGGGCCTGAGCCGGATCCACGTCGCCGACGATGGTAAGCACCGCATTATTGGGCGCGTAATACGTCCGGAAAAACGCCTGCACGTCGGAAAGGGTGGCCTGATTCAAATCGTCCATCGAGCCAATCGTGGAATGTTTGTAAGCGAAGTTGTCATAGGCGAGATTGTCCACGTCCAGTTCGGCGTGTCCATACGGCTGATTGTCAACGCCCAGCCGCCGTTCTTCCTGCACCGC
>PKXT01000353.1:0-3249 GCA_003133505.1 Acidobacteriota bacterium | reverse complement strand
CGAGCCTTGAAACATCATGTGCTCGAACAAATGCGCGAATCCCGTCCGTCCCGGCGGTTCCACGCGGCTGCCCACGTTGTAAGTCACGCACAACCCGTAAACCGGCGCGGTATGGTCCGGCGCAATAATTACGCGCAGGCCGTTGTCGAGTTTCGTATCGGTGATTGCGAGCGGCGCAATCTTCACGCCGTTCATCATTCCGCCTGCCGTATCGCCCGCGCCACGGCCCACATTGAGCGTCCCACTGGACGCTCTCGTCGCCAGGCATGTGACCATCAATATCGCCAGCGCCAACGCGACTGGCGCTCTGCTTGTCGTTCTCGCTTGGACTCTCTTCATTTTTTCACCTCGTACCTGCAATCTCGTTTTGCTTCCCCGTCGCGTTCGTGCCAGTGCCGCTGCCGGCTGTCTACTGTGGGTTTAATTCCGCCCCAGGCTCCGACCGGCCAATCCTTTCGCGAGAAAGTGTATCTCAATTGACCTCTTGCGCGCCCGCCATTCGTTTCGTTTCCACCACTTCGTCTTTTTTTGTCGTAGCACAGGCACTCTTGCCTGTGCGTTTTTGCTTTTGCCTTTTCACGTCTTCCCTCAGCACGTTTTACATCACCGCTCGCCACCGTTCCCCGTGCCCCTGTTATAATGAGACCTAACGTGCAATTCATGCGGCTCGCCGCCAGTTGTCGTTGGTGCGTCCGACGCGGAACACAAACCAGGTATAGGAAAAGCCCTCCGGAAAATAAATGAATTCGTTTGACACCAACGCAATTGCGGAAATCTATCCGGATATCTCTCCGGCCCTGCTGCCTATCCTCACCAAGATTGGCGATGAAATCAATGCTTCGCTGAATCTTGATGAAGTCCTGGCCCACGCCGCCGCGCGCATTAAGGAAGTGATTGACTATGAAATCTTCGCCGTCCTGCTGCTCGACGAATCCAAAACTCACCTTTATTTTCGCTTTGCTGTGGGGCACCGCCCCGAAGTCGTGGAAAACTGGCGAGTCCCCGTCGGCGAAGGCGTTACCGGCTCGGCCGTCGCTACTGGACACCCCGTGCGGGTGGCCGACGTCCGCCAATATCCCGGTTATTTGAACGCAATGGAGTCCGTCGCGTCCGAGCTGGCCGTGCCGCTGTGCGTGCATGGGCAGGCCATCGGCGTCCTCGATATCCAAAGCCGCCAGTTGGATTATTTTACTCCCGATCAGCAGAGCATCCTTACTCTCCTGGCTTCGCGCATCGCCGGCGCGGTGGAAAATGCCCGCCTCTTTGAACGCACCCAGCGCCAGGCCGAAACGCTCCTGATTTTGAACGAAGTTGGCCGCGAAGCCACCACTCTCTCCGATGTTGAAAGCGTCCTTCGCCGCTCCGCCGAGTTGGTCAAGCGCGTGATTGACTACCAGATTTTCAGCATTCTGCTCTACGACGATGTAGCCAACGTTTTTCGCCAGCGCGTTAATGTGAAGTTTGGCCAGCGCTACCAGGAAAAATTCGCTGTCCCCGCCCATGAAGGCATCGTCGGTGCCGCGGCTTCGGAGGGTCGCCCAATTAACGTTCCCGACGTGCGCCTCGATCCCCGCTACCTCGAGCTCAACGCCGAAACTCGTTCCGAGCTGGCCGTGCCCATGCTGTACAAAAATCGTGTGGTTGGCGTGCTCGACCTCGAAAGTCCCCAAGTCAATTACTTCACGCCCGATCACATTCAGGCGCTTTCTATCATGGCCGCGCACCTGGCTGTTTCCATCGAAAATGCCCGCTTGTATGAACAGGTTCGTCGCGATGAAGCTCGCATGGAGCGCGATTTGGCCGCCGCCCGCCGCCTGCAGGGCGCGCTGTTGCCCAAAGTTCCTGGCGTCGAGTATGGACTGGATATCGCCGCCCACTATATCTCTGCCCGAGAACTCTGCGGCGATACCTACGACTTCCTCCGCTATGGCAGCACGGAGTTGGCTATCACCCAGGGCGATGTTAGCGGGAAGGGAAGCGCGGCTGCGCTTTATGGCGCGGTAGTGATCGGCATACTTCGCAGTCTGGGGCCCCAGAAACTTCCCCCCGCGCAGATGCTCGCCGCCATGAACCAGCTTGTAGCCGAGCGCCGCGTCGAAGGCCGCTTCATGACCCTGGCCTATGCCGTTTGGAACGTGCGCAAACGCCGTCTTCGCATCGCCAATGCCGGCCAGGAGCAGCCTCTACTCTGGAAGAATGGCAAAGCCGAGAAGCTGGATCTGGTCGGCTTNNCCCCTCGGACTGTTTCCCGATGCCACTTACGACGAGTTAACTCTTAAACTCAATCCCGGGGACATGGTAATCTTCTACTCCGATGGTATCAGCGATACCCAAAACAAGCAGGGGGAATTTTTCGGCTGGCAGGGTTTGCTCGATTTCACCACTGCCAACCACGAACTCTCCGCCGCCGATTTCTCCGCCAGGCTTCTCGCTGCCGTGGACGAGTTCTCCGGTGGCGCGCCCCCCTTCGACGACCGCACCCTCCTTGTCCTCAAAGCCCTGTAGCTGGAAGTTCTTCTGTTATAGACCGTACGTCGTTACTTAGACTCTGCCATTTATGGCTCACGCCAGTTAAAGTCATCCCGAGCGCTGCGAAGGATCTGTATTCTACGTCGTTCCGCTGAACTGTTCGGTTATTTCGCAGCGGTGGCGAGGAAGACCATTTTCATCTTTCTGTGCCATGAGGCCCACATTTACCGTCATTTCGAGGCGTCCGAATCGTTCTTGTCGGGACGACGAGAAATCCTTCTTCGTTTCGAGCGGGAATCTCTATGGCACTACTCCACTCGGCGGCGGCGTAGTCTTCGAAGTGGCCGCGCAATAGCCCCTGTATAGGACTCAGCGCCTACCGATTCCCTCTCTTAAGGCTTGTTGCCGAAGACGACGCTTACCGAGTTACTTTCGTAATTCGATGTGGCAAAATCAAGGCGGTGGTCGCCATTAAAGTCGGCCAGCGCGATGGCCGAAGGGAAGCTGCCGGTGGCGAAGGTAACCTGCGGAAGAAACGTGCCATAGCCGGTTCCCGCGAAAAGGCCGACCGAATTACTGCCGGCATTGGCGACGAGCAGGCTGGGTGTCATGGCGCCCTGTGCGAGGACCACAACGCCCTCCGGGATTGAGCCCGTTCCGTAATCTGCATGCGCTTGAAATGTGCCATCTCCATTGCCCAGAAGCAGACTTACCAGGTTTCCGGGAGAACTTCCCGAGGGAGTGGTGGTCAGCGCCAGATCCAGATTGCCGTCGCCGTTG
>PKXT01000189.1:3972-18854 GCA_003133505.1 Acidobacteriota bacterium | reverse complement strand
GAGTACATGCGGATCCGGAACGCGAAATTACGGTCTGTTGCGGCGCGACCGAAGCAATGATGGCTTCTCTGATGGCGGTGATTAATCCGGGGGACGAAGTGGTGGTTTTTGAGCCGTTCTATGAGAACTACGGACCGGACGCGATTCTTTCGGGAGCCACTCCGAAGTTGGTGAAGCTGCGGCCGCCGGATTGGTCGTTTGACAAGGATGAGCTGGCTGCCGCTTTTGGCCCGGCGACCAAGGCGATCATTCTTAACACGCCTAATAATCCGACGGGTAAAGTCTTTCGGCGGGACGAACTGGAATTTATTCGCGATCTCTGCGTGCGTGCAAACGCACTGGTAATCACCGACGAAATCTATGAGCACATGCTGTACGACGGCGCGGTTCACCTATCTCCCGCGGGGATTGAAGGGCTTCGCGACCGCACCATCACGATTAATGCGTTGTCGAAAACTTACAGCGTGACGGGATGGCGGGTTGGCTGGGCCATTGCCCCTCCGGCAATCACCTCGGCGATTCGTAAGGTTCACGACTTCCTGACAGTAGGCGCGGCTGCGCCTTTGCAGCAAGCGGGCGCGGTAGGCCTAGGGTTTGCGGACGATTATTACAGAAAGCTCGGAGAACAATATCTGGAACGGCGCAACAGGATGCTGGGGATTTTGGAGCAGGCTGGATTTCGCTGCTTCCGGCCGTCGGGGGCGTATTACATCATGACGGATATTTCCGGCTTTGGCTTTCCTGACGATGTAGCATTTGCGCGTTATCTGGTTGCGCGGGATGGCATGGGCGTGGCGGCGGTTCCCGGTTCCAGTTTCTTTGCCAACCCGATTGATGGAAGCCAGATGATCCGTTTCGCCTTTTGCAAAACGGAAAATACGCTCGTGGAAGCGGCCAGACGGTTGGGGGCTCCGCGCGCGAAGTGAACCAATTAGTATTTTTCGAATACAACGCCCCACTTTGACTGAAGCGAGCTATTGATTGCGGGCTACGCGAGGCTGACCTCTACCAACGAATTGGGTTCTGCACGCCAGGATGGGTAGGCGTGCTACAATCCCGGATTTCGGAGGCAGTTACCAATGGAACTCGACTTGATCCCAGCCGGGACGCGAATAACAGAAAAAACCGAGAGCGCGATACATGACATCAGCGCCAGCCCTACGCGGACGTTTCTTTGCACACTAACGATCTTCGGTCAAATCGAGCAAGAATCGCTGGATGTCTCCGTGTGGGGTTCGGCAGATGGGGAGAACTGGGGCACGATGCCTCTATTGAAAATGCCGCAGAGCTTTTATCGAGGCGTAGTGAAACAGGCCCTGGATCTGGCGCGACGGACAGAGATTCGATTTCTTCGAGCGCGATGTGATGTAGCTCGCTGGGGACGAGGATCGCCGGAAGCCATGTTTGTGATCGGGTTTCAGCTGGCTGAAATTCCGGTGTTCACAACGACAGGTCTGCCGCGTCCAGCAACCGAACTCCATCCGGCCACGTAGCAAGGCAACCGATAGCTAGTCAGGCTTAACGGAGGTGTATTGGCTGATCGGCTTGATTGTATCCGCGTTGCTGAACCGGCTGGATGGCGGCGGTGTCGCGGGGACCAGTTTGGCCACCTGATCACGCATTTCTTTGGCGTGCAGGCCGGCTGGGCTTGATGGGTCGAGCTTGATATAGGCGTCCAAATCGGCCAGCAGGGCGGCGGGATCACGAAGACGAATGTGGATATTGGCGAGCAACCGGTAAACGGATGGGGCGCCAGGCTGGAGCTGCATAGCCTGCTGGGCATTTTTCAGTGCCTCAGCAACCTCGCCCTGCATCAACTTCGCACGGCCAAGTTCATAAAACGCGCGCCAGGACTTCGCGTCGAGCGCCAAGGCTTGCCGGAGTGTCTTTTCGGCCTCTCCCAACCGCTGAGTGTCCAGTAATAGCGCGCCCAGCGCGACGTCCGCCGGGGCATATTTGTCCTCACTGATTTTAATGGATTTGCGGAACGCTTCCTCCGCATCCGCCGATTTTCCGCTTGCCACGTAGGCCCATCCCAGCGCTTCGTAGGCCTCATAAAAGCCGGGCGCCGCCTTCACAGCTTTGTTAAATTCTGCAATCGCGTCCCCGGGCTTATTTTTCTTGTAGAGGTCGTCAGTACCAGCTCCATATGCCTCTTGAGCCTTCTGTGGCAATGCCAGCAATCGGGCGGATACGGAGTTACCGCCCGGTTTAGCCATCAGATTGGCGCGTTTGCGGAGAATCAACTCATTTCCCGAACTTGAGTTGAAGGAAAGGTCTATGGAAATACTGATGGGCTCGTAATCATTGGAACGCACAGATAATTGATACACCTCTGGCCCCAAATTCACGAATTCAAAGGACCCGCTTGCCGTTGTGGTTGCTGTGCCAATATTGGAACCGCCCTGGGTGAGCAAATCCACAAATATGTGTTCAGCGGGCTGTCCAGTATCGCCATAATATGCCGTGCCGCTAATCACTCGATTGCCCATTTGGGGCGGATTCGCGGCGAGTGTGCCGTTGGCAAGCAGCGAGCAGAAAATAAACAATGCAAAACGGTAAGAAGAGCGGTGGGAGTGGTTCATAGGCTATCCTCCCGAGGAGAGCTTTATGAATTATAGACCCACTTGGGTATTGTCGAGATATTTTTCGTTGGAAGTTTTCGTTACGGCTGGAGCTCAACGCTTTGTTGATAAGCCGGAACCATTACCGGCCAGCCGTACTTTTCGCGGATGGCGCCTTGAAGAGATTGCAGCGCCGGAGGTTCTCCATGCACCAAAAATGTTTGGCGGGGCGCGGCGGCGAATCCGGAAAGCCAGCGAAGCAGCTCGCTTCGTCCCGCGTGAGCCGAAAGCTGGCCAATCGCGGTCACTTCCGCCTTCACCGGGACGTCCTGTCCATGGATGCGCAGAAACCGGACGCCATCCTGCAGAGCGCGTCCGCGGGTGCCTTCACCCTGATAGCCGACCAGTAGCACTGCATTGCGCGAGTCGGGCAGGCGCCGCGCCAGGTGGTGCAGGATGCGGCCTCCCGTGGCCATGCCGCTGGCCGAAATGATGATGCAGGGCGACGNNCTTCCACGCTGCGGGTCATGTGGACTTCATGCACGTTGAGGGGATCGCCGTGGGTCTGCTCCAACCGCGTAAACTCCAGGTCGTGATCTTCCGGGTGCGCCATATATAGCGATGTGACGCTGATAGCCATGGGGCTATCCACAAAGACGGGCAGATGGGGAATGCGCTGCTGATTTTCGAGCTCGCGGAGAATATACATCAGGGTCTGGGTGCGCCCTACGGCAAACGCGGGAATCACGATTGCCCCGCCACGTTTGGCCACGCGATTGACGATTTCAGCCAGCTCCGCCGCGACGTCGCCCGCTGGATGATCGCGGTCTCCATAGGTGGATTCACACAATAAATAGTCAGCGTGAGTCGGCGGTTCCGGATCGTTCAGGATAGGCTGGTCATAGCGGCCAATGTCGCCCGAAAAAACAATTACAAACTTACGGCCGCCTTCGGTGACGGTGACTTCCATCCAAGCCGAGCCGAGAATGTGCCCGGCATCATGCGGACGAACAGAAAATTGCGGGCTTATGGTGAACGAACTGGCGCGAGATATGGTCTGAATGCGCTTCAATGCGGCCTGGGCGTCCGGGATGGTGTAGAGAGGCAGCGGAGGATCATGCTTGGAAAGTTTTTTCTGGGTCGCGTAACGGGCGTCCTCTTCCTGCAGATGAGCGGAATCGGGGAGCAGCAGATTGCAAAGTTCGGCGGTAGCGGGATCGGCAAAAATGGGGCCGCGAAATCCGTTCTTCACAAAACGCGGCAGATAGCCGGTATGGTCAATGTGTGCGTGGGTAAGCAGCACCCAGTCAATCGTGGCGGGATCCACCGGCAAAGGCGCCCAATTGCGAAGGCGCAGCTCTTTGGGACCCTGGAAAAGGCCGCAATCAATCAGCAGACGCTTGCCTTCGCATTCCAGCAAATGTTTGGAGCCGGTGACCGTGCCAGCGGCGCCTAAGAATGTGATTTTCGCCATAGGCGCGGTATTGTAACCCATGCGGCGGGTTGGCGGCGCCGAACCAGAAAATAATCCGATGATCGGTGTGCTAGCGCAGCCAGTTTCGCGGACGCAGTGGTAGGGAGGCAAATTGCCGGAAAACAAACGTCAGTGGGAGCATCGGGGAAACTGTTTCCGTGGGTTCTTGGCGCTGCTGGCGATTCTGGCCGCAATTGGCGCGCCGTGGGTGTTGCGGGCGCGTTCGATGGCGCTAAGGACGCCGCCTGGCGAGGCTGCGNNGCGCGGAGGACGAGGCCGCACAACCGCTCCGATTCGAAGTTTCGTTCGATTCCTCGCTAAATGCCACGCCGCTGGACGGCCGGCTGTATCTCCTCCTTTCCACCGACGATGATCGCGAGCCGCGCTTCCAAATTTCCGACCAGCCCGATACCCAGCAGTTTTTCGGCATCAATGTGGATGGCTGGGCGCCCAGCACGGCAGCCGTTTTCGACAGCACGGTGATCGGGTATCCGCTGGATAACCTCTCGCGAATTGTCGCCGGGGATTATTACGCCCAATCGCTGCTGAATATCTACACCACCTTTCATCGCGCGGACGGCCACACGGTGAAGCTGCCCATGGACGAAGGGGAAGGGCAGCAGTGGAATCGCAAGCCCGGCAACCTTTTGAGCGAGCCAATCAAAGTTCACATTGATCCCGCGGCGGGCGGCGTCGTGCGGATTAAGCTCTCGCGAAAAATTGACCCTACTGATTTTCCGCAAGACACCCCCTACGTGAAGCATTTTCGCATGCAGAGCGCGGTGCTCACCAAATTCTGGGGACGCCCCATGTATCTCGGCGCGCACGTGCTGCTGCCCGCCGGATGGGCCGAGCATCCCAACGCGCATTATCCGGTAATGATTCTACAGGGCCACTTTTCATCGAACATTTTTGACAGCCATTTTTTTGTTGGTCAGCCGCCGGACGCATCCATGCATGGGCGCCAGCGAGTTAAGACTGAAGCCGGATATGCGTTTTACCAGAAGTGGGTGAGCGGCGGGCTGCCCCGAATGATCATCGTGGATATCCTGCACGCCAATCCGTTTTACGACGATTCCTACGCGGTGGATTCAGCCAACGTGGGCCCCTACGGCACGGCGATTATGCGCGAGTTGATTCCAGCAGTGGAAAAGCGCTATCGGGGCATTGGACAGGGCTGGGCGCGCGGGCTTTATGGCGGTTCGACAGGTGGATGGGAAGCGCTGGCGGATCAAGTCTTCTATCCCGACGATTTCAACGGCGCGTGGGCCAGTTGCCCTGATCCAGTGGATTTTCGCGCCTATCAGATCGTGAATATTTACGATGACGCCAATGCACTTTGGACGATCGGCCCTGGGGGGACGCGCATGTCGCGACCAGCGGAACGCCGCACAGATGGAACCATCGTGACTACAATGGAACGGGAAAACCGTCGTGAACTGGTGCTGGGCGATCATGGCCGATCCACCGAACAATTTGGAATCTGGCAGGCGGTCTACAGTCCCATCGGCGAGGATGGCTATCCCCAGCCCATCTGGGATCCATTTACCGGGGTGATTGATCACACGGTGGCGCAATACTGGAAAGAACACTACGACTTGCGCGCCATCCTGCAGCGGGACTGGCCCACCTTAGGTCCGAAACTTGTAGGCAAAATCCACGTCAACGTGGGAACGATGGATACATATTATTTGAACAACGCCGTCGTCCTGCTGCAGCAGTTCATGGAGTCCACGAAAAATCCGCATGACCCCGGCGATTTTCACTACGGTATCGGCCAGCCCCACTGCTGGACGGGCGGCGACCCCAATAAGCCTTCGGGCATGGCCACAATGAATCAACTTGTACTGCCCGCTGCCGCCGCGTGGATGACCAAGACAGCGCCCGCAGGAGCAGACCTAAAAAGCTGGAAATATTAAGCGCGGCCTATATTTGCAACTCCTGGCGGTCCTCGTTTTCAAACGAGAGGTTAAAGATACGCGATGCATCCACCCCGCATCATGTACATTGAGAACAAATCTGGTGGTTTGGTCGGGCCCGCTCGCATTGGACGAGTCACATTCAACAAGACAGGTAAGAGCCTATATTACAAGAAGAAGACATTTTGAAGTCTCAAGGGCTCTGGTTTCAAAGCCAATTACTACGAAGTGGGCACACACGATCAATACTGGATTTCAGGTCCCAGAAAAGATGGCGCCGACGGCCTTTATGGGCCACCTCCAACTCCGATAGACGAAGATGTTCGCGAGGAATATTGGACGCATATCCGCGAGCAACCCGAAAAGAGAGAGCAGAAAACGACCTGATATGGCCAAACGCACAAAGGTTCAGACGCGACGGCTTGAGGAATTGGAGCTCGAGTTCAAGTCGCTTTTGTTTTCGTGCCTTGGTCAATGCGCTCGCGGCCGTTTGGGCTTATTTCGGCAAAACTATACAGATACCGACGATTAGTACCCATTCAGGGCAGAGGCGGATCACCTTCTCGAAATGGCGAACGAAATCCAGTTGCTTGAATCGGAGTTTGGTCAGTAAAATCCTCTTTGCGCAAGATATTTTTATTATTGTTTATTGCGCGGCCGGAATTCCCTCGGCGAACCCAGAAGGGCTATGGTCTTTCTGGATGAGTTTAATTTGCTCTGACTCGGCCGGCAGTACGTTTGCCGCCCATCCAGCGCACAGTCCATAATGATATGTAAATACGAGTGAAGNNGGCGGCGTGGGCAAGACGACCGTCGCGGTAAATCTCTCGATTGCGTTGCAGCGGCTGGGCGCAACCGTCGGATTGCTGGATGCGGATGTGTACGGTCCCAACGTGCCGGTGATGCTGGGCTCGACCGAGATGCCGCGCGCCATGGAGGACCGCACCATTATTCCCGTGGAAGTTTATGGCATGAAGATGATTTCGATGGGGCTGCTGAATCCGGGCGACAAGCCACTAATCTGGCGCGGCCCAATGCTACATTCCGTGCTGCAGCAGTTCTTGCGCAGCGTGACATGGGGTGAGCTGGATTACCTCATTGTAGNNTGCCGCCGGGAACGGGCGACGTTCAACTGACCCTGATTCAAAATGTGGCGCTGACTGGCGCGATTGTGGTGACCACTCCGTCGGTGGTGGCGCTGGCTGACGTTCGCAAAGCCATCGAGATGTTTCGCCAGGTGAAGGTGGAAATTATTGGCGTGGTCGAAAACATGAGTTACCTGGTATGTCCGCATTGCGACGAACGCGTGGAGGTTTTCGGTTACGGCGAAGGACAGCGCATGGCGCAGAGTTTCGGCGTGCCGTTCCTCGGCGAAATCGAAATTGATCCTCGCATTCGCCTCGGCGGAGATACCGGCAAACCGGTTGCCTCCCAGGGCGAAGACGCGCCTGGCGCCAAGGGCTTCTATGACATTGCCCGCCAGTTACCCGAACGCCTCGCATCACTTGTCGCGGCAGGGCCCTCCATCCAGATTGATTAACGCTAGCAGGCATTCGCCATTGACGGGCTAAGAGAGATTCCTCGGCTCGGCTGAAACAACGCATCCGACCCTCGGAATGACTGCCTGTTGCCAGTTAACCTGATAAAATTACCGCTCGTTATAATGGTTCGTTGCTTCTGCAAACGGGTCGCCGCTTAGGATCACTCAACCGCGCGGCTCGACGCACCTCGCGAGCTTAATCACGGGGGATATCTTGCTGCGAAACTACTCTGGCCATGCACCGCAAATCGCGCCGGGCGCGTACGTGGACCCGGCCGCAGTGGTGATTGGCGACGTCACGATTGGCGAGGACTCCAGCATCTGGCCGGGCGCGGTGCTGCGCGGCGACGTTCATTCCATTCGCGTGGGACGCCGCTCGAGCGTGCAGGACAATGCCGTGCTGCATGGGATGCTCGGCGAATATCTGGTGAGCCTCGGGGATGAAGTCACCGTAGGACACGGCGCGATCCTTCACGGCTGCGTGATTGAATCGCACTGCCTGATTGGCATGGGCGGGATTATTTTGAACGGCGCGCGCGTTGGCGCTGGCAGCATTGTCGCGGCGGGCACGCTGATCCCGGAACGCACGTTNNCCGGGAAAAGTGATTCGTTCGCTCACCGATGCCGATCAGGAAACCATCCGCCGCTATGCCGAGCGCTACGTGGGATACAAGAATCAGCACATGGCCGAAGCGGCCGAGGTGGGGAACAAGTAGTTGAGCGAGCAGCCAAACATCCCGAAAGTTTCCGCGGGGCCGAAATTTCGAGCCGTCCGCGGCGTGCGCGATATTTTGCCGCCCGAAACAGCACTGTGGAATCGCGTCGAGCAGACCGCTCGCGAAGTTTTTCGCGCCTACGGTTTCGGCGAAATTCGCCTGGCGATTTTTGAACAGACCGAATTGTTTGCGAGGTCTATTGGTGGCGAGACAGATGTGGTTTCCAAGGAGATGTATTCCTTTGAAGATCGAGGATCTGGCGGACTAGCCGGCGTAAGAGATTTCATGCTGGTGGCCTCGGTTGACCAACGCGATCCTCGGACGTTTGCAACCTTCACTGGATTAGCCCAACAATTCGCGTCCCTTCTCGATCAGGGCGTTGCCAGCGGCGAAATACCCGCCACTCTCGAGAATGACCGGCGCATCCAAATGTTCAGAGAGAGATTACGCCATCTTGCGGAGATTGAGGGTCGCGACAGCACAGCGCAAAACCAGGTTGACAGCGTCCGATTTTGGGCATTCATGATTCAGGTTGCCCCGCTGATCACTCTCCGCCCCGAGGCTANNTACCGCCAGTTCTACCAGATTGGCGCGGAAGTGCTGGGCCCATCCGACGCGCCCTCCGTGGACGCCGAAGTCATCGAAATGCTGATGGATTATTTCGGGCGGCTGCAACTGGCCGGCACGACGCTCTATGTGAACTCCATCGGCTGCAAGGATTGCCGGCCCGTTTACGTGCAAGAGCTGCGCGAGGCGTTGCTCAAGGTGAAGGAGCACCTTGGAGCGGATAGCCAGCGGCGCATCGAGACCAATCCGCTNNATGTAGCGTTGCTGCGCGAGGCGTTGACGAAAGTCAAGGACCAGCTAGGTCCGGACAGCCAGCGCCGCATCGAGACCAATCCGCTGCGTGTCCTCGATTCCAAGATTCCAACGGAGCAGCCCATCATCGAAACGCTGCCGCGCATCGCCGATCATTTGTGCGAAGCCTGCACCGTACATTTCGCCGCGCTGCAGGAGGAACTGAAGCTGCGCCAGATTTTCTACGAAGTGAACTGGCGCCTGGTGCGTGGCCTCGATTATTACACCCGCACTACGTTTGAAATTATCGCGCCCGGATTGGGTTCGCAGAACGCGTTGTGCGGCGGCGGGCGCTACGATGGTCTCGTGGAATTGCTGGGTGGACCTCCGACGAAGGGCATTGGTTTCGCGATTGGCCTCGACCGGCTGATTCTTTCGCTGCAGGAATTGGGTAAAGACAAAGTCCCGCGCGGGCCAGACGTTTTCGTCGCTTGGATGGGCCAGGCGTCCTGGCCTCTCGCTGTCCGCGTGGCGCGCCAATTGCGCGATGCGGGCATTTCGGTGGAAGTGCCCGCCGAAGAAATGAAGTTTCGCAAGGCGCTCGGCTTGGCGGACAAGCTTGGCGCGCGCTACGCGTTGATTCTAGGCGAAGATGAAGTTGCCTCCGGCCAATTGACGCTGAAGCGCCTCGCCGATGGCGAGCAGAGAAAGGTTTCGGCGGAACAATTGCCGGAGTACTTGAGCACAGAATTGCAGTTTGGGATGAAGAGTGGAACTAGCTAAGAAGAGAGCAGCGGATCAAAGGCAATGCAGATTCTTCGTCGCATAGCCCGCTCCTCACAATGACGGGTTTGGTGGGATGTGTGCTCAAAGTAAGGGAACGTGCCTAGCAGGAAAGGGTCAGGCACGAATGGCCAGGAATATGCAGTGCGGGAGTGAGGGAGAGGAAGGAACCTTGTCATTAGACCAGTTGGGAAATTTAAACCGGACGCATTCTGCCGGCGAGTTGCGTGCTACCGATGAAGGGCGCGACGTCGTGCTGATGGGTTGGGTGCACCGGCGGCGCGATCTTGGCCATCTTATTTTTGTGGATTTGCGCGACCGTTCGGGACTGGCGCAGCTTGTGTTCTCGCAGGAAGACGGCGCGAACGCTCACGCCAAAGCTGCGGAATTGCGTTCGGAATTTGTGATCGCGGTGGAAGGCCGCGTGGCCCGCCGGCAGAAGGCTAATCCCGATTTGCCCAGCGGCGAAATTGAAGTTCGCGTGTCGCGTCTTCACATTCTGAATACCGCCAAGACTCCGCCATTCCAGATTGAAGATGACGTGAACGCCAACGAGGAACTGCGTCTCAAATACCGCTATCTGGATTTGCGGCGTCCGCGGCTGCAGCGGAATATCGCGCTGCGCCACAAAGTGATTCTCGAAATCCGTAAGGCTCTCAACGAGCTGGCGTTTTATGAAATCGAAACGCCGATGCTGACGCGTTCTTCTCCCGAAGGCGCGCGCGACTATCTGGTGCCCAGCCGTGTCCATCACGGGCAGTTTTACGCGTTGCCGCAATCGCCCCAGATTTTCAAGCAGATCCTGATGGTGAGCGGCTTCGACNNACGAAGACCTGCGCGCCGACCGCCAGCCGGAATTTACCCAGCTCGATTTGGAAATGTCCTTTTCCCGTCAGGAAGATATTTTCGAAGTAATCGAACAGGCTCTGGAGCGCGCTTTCGAGGTGATTGGCGTCAAAGTGAAACGGCCGTTTCCGCATTTGGATTATCGCGATGCTTTGCGGCGCTTCGGCAGCGACAAGCCGGACCTGCGTTTCGGCATGGAGCTGCGTGACGTGACGGCAATCTTCGAGCCGGCGCGCGAAACGATGCAGTTTGCCGGGAACGTGCAGGCAATTGTTGCGCCGGGCGCGGCCACATTTTCACGGAAGCAACTCGACGAACTGACTGAGCAGGCCAAAGCGCTGGGAGCGAAGGCGCTGTTTTCGGTGAAGGTAATCGCGGAAGGCGTCCAGTCATCGCTGGAGAAAAATCTAGGTGTGGAAAGATTGAAAGAGCTGGCCGCGCTCACCGGAGCGAAGACGGGAGATATGATTCTGGCCGTAGCCGCACGCGAGCAGGTCCCCGGGGCGGACAAAGCCGCGATGATTGCGGGGCAGTTACGTCTGCGGCTGGCCGAGCGTTTGAATTTAGTTCCGGCGGACGGTTGGGAGTTTGCCTGGATTACCGGCTTCGCGTTATTTGAATGGAGCGAGACCGACAAGTGCTGGGTTAGCGCGCAGCATCCCTTCACCGGAATTGTAGAGGAGGATTTGGACAAACTGGAAACGGCGCCGCAGGAATGCCGTTCCAAGGGCTACGATCTCGTGCTCAACGGCGTCGAGCTCGGCTCCGGCAGCATTCGAATTCACCGCCAGGACGTTCAAGCACGATTGTTTCGCGCGTTGGGCCTTTCTGATGAAGAGGCCCGCCAGCGGTTTGGTTTTTTTCTCGACGCGCTCACCTATGGTACTCCGCCGCATGGCGGCATCGCGCTCGGCCTCGATCGCCTGACCATGTTGATGGCCGGCGAGAAATCCATTCGCGATGTCATCGCGTTCCCCAAGACTACCGCCGCACAGGATTTAATGGCCGAATCGCCGTCGTTCATCCCGCAAGTGCAATTGTACGAGGAGTTGGGGCTGGTATTGAGAGGAGTGCTCGAATACAAATGTCCTACCTGCGGCGCTGTTCATTGGGTATGGTCGGATAAGCTAGCGACCGTTCAGAGGGAAATGCAGTCGGGTGGGAGTGCAGCTATGCCTGGCACCGACCATTGCCTCTTCTGCGACGCATTGATTAAGGACATGCCTCTTGCACCGGGCCAAGGGGCTTACTCCATAGCAGCGCGGGATCCCCGGTCGGGGCAATGGATTGAGAAGCCAGGCTGTGGCGAAAAATAGATACAACCATGTCGCGGATCCGCATACTGTCGGAGCAGGTGGCTAACAAGATTGCCGCGGGCGAAGTGGTGGAGCGCCCGGCGTCGGTGGTGAAAGAGCTGCTGGAAAACGCGCTGGACGCCGGCGCGAAGTCCATTCGCATCGAAGTGGAGTCGGGCGGGAAACGGCTGATCCGGGTGACCGACGACGGCTGCGGCATGATGCATGACGACGCGCTGCTTGCCTTCGAGCGCCACGCCACTTCCAAGCTGCGCACGGTGGACGATCTGCTTTCCATTCCCACACTGGGGTTTCGCGGCGAAGCGCTGCCCACGATTGCGGCGGTCTCGCGGTTGACCCTTGAGACGCGAGCTGAAACAGAAGCCGAAGGGACGCGAGTGGAATTTGCCGGCGGGAAGCTGATTGGAGTGAAACCGGCGGGAGTGCCGGCGGGAACATCAATCAGCGTCGCCGATCTTTTCTATTCCGTGCCCGCGCGGCGAAAATTCCTCAAATCGGAGACGACGGAGCTTGGCCACATTGCGTCACTCACCACCCACTACGCGCTGGCCAATCCCGACCGCCAGTTTGTACTCAAGACACCCACCCAGGAAATTCTCAACACTTCGCCGGTAAGCCAACTTTCCGAGCGAATCTACCAGGTGCTCGGCCGCCAGGCTCTGGAGGAATTGGTAGAGATTCCGCTGGCCGAAGGGCCGGTGCGCGCCACTATCACTGAACCGGAAATGGGCGCCGAAGAAGCGACGGCGATGTTGCGCGTGACGGGATTCACTTCGCGGCCCGAAGTGCAGCGCAGCAACCGCAATGGAATTTATCTTTTCGTGAACCGGCGACTGGTGCGCGACAAGCTGCTCCTGCACGGGATCAACGAGGCTTATCGAAATATTCAGCCGCCCGGAGTGTTTCCGTGCGTCTTGCTGTTTCTCGATCTGCCCTACGAAGAGGTGGACGTGAACGTGCATCCCGCGAAAGTGGAGGTGCGATTTCGCCATCCGCAGTTCGTACACGATTGTGTCCGTGACGCGATTCGCCTGGCGCTGGCCCAGGCGCGGCCCATTCCTGGATTTCCCGGGGGACGCGCGCCCGGTGCGCCAGCCCCAACGGCGGGGGGAATACCTTCGGTACAGAACGGCGCGAGCGCATCAGATGGTATGTCGAGTGGCGTAGATGACAGAGTGGGGGCAGCGGCTACTGTGGTAACGGGCGGCCCGCCGCACGCGGTGATTCCCACGAGCTTTGAGGAAGTCGCCGGAATGATCGGCGGCTTTAACTTGACCAGCGCGCCAGACATGCCCATTCCGCAACGGCTTCCCTTCGAGGCCGGCAGCTATGGCGGCCCGCCCGGCAGCGAGGATGTAGCCGCTGGATTGGGCGGAAACTTCCGCGGGAATTCGAGTGAGATCGATTCGCCAACCGGCGCAGGCATAACAGTTGAATCGGACGCGGATGAGGGGGCTGCGACGCTCCCCGGGCCGGAGGGTATCGTTGACCTGAAGCCGCTGGGGCAGGTGCGCAACAGCTTCATCGTGGCGATTAACGCGGAAGGATTGTGGATTATTGACCAGCATGTGGCCCATGAAAGAGTGTTGTTTGAGCAGCATCTGCGGGCGCGATGCGCGGGCGCGGTGACCGGGCAGCGAATGCTGGCTCCTATTGTGGTGGAGCTTTCCCCGCGGCAAATTGTGATCTTCGATCAGATTGAACACGAACTGCAGGCCAACGGCTTCGACGCCGAGCGCATGGGCGGAAGAAGCGTGGCCATTCAAGGCGCCCCGTCGGGAATCAGCACGGGCGATGCGGAGCAGCTACTGAATGAAATTCTCGATGGCGCGGGCGGCGCCGCGCAGGCCATCTCCATCGAATCGCTGCAGGCGCAAATTGCCGCGTCCACGGCATGCCATGCGGCGATAAAAGTGAACATGCCTCTCGACCAAAAGAAAATGGAATGGCTGCTGGGCGAGTTGGCCCGCACGAAATATCCGATGAGCTGTCCGCACGGGCGGCCGGTGGTGCTGCGCTATTCCATGCGCGATATTGAACGCGCTTTTAAGCGCGTGTGAATGGCAAATTCGATGAGCAAACTGGTAATCGCGATTGACGGGCCGGTAGGTTCGGGGAAAAGCACGGTGGCGCGGCGAGTGGCCCGATTGCTGGATTACCTGTATGTGGACACGGGCGCAATGTACCGCGCGGTGGCGCTGAAGGCTCAGCGGCAGGGGATTGCGCTGGACTCAAATGATGAGATGACGGGGCTGGCGGCGGGCGCGAAAATTGGTGTGCGATTGCGTGGCAGCAGGAACGGCAGGGGCCAGAGCATCCTGCTGGATGGCGAGGACGTGAGTGCGGCGATTCGCGTGGTGGAGGTGGCGGAAGCGGCGTCAAAAATCGCGGTGTTGCCGGGTGTGAGGGAGGTGCTCGTCTCCGTTCAGCGGCAAGCTGGGGCGGAAGGTGGAGTTGTGATGGAGGGACGCGACATCGGCAGCGTGGTATTTCCCGGCGCGAATCTGAAGATTTTTCTGACCGCTCCCGTGGAAGTACGAGCGCGGCGGCGCTGGAAGGAATATTTGCGCGCGGGCAAAACGATTAGCTTTGAAGAAATGATAAATGTGGTACAGGAACGTGACCGGCGCGATAGCGAACGGGAAACTTCGCCCTTAATTCGCGCTGCGGATGGCGTGTTTATTGACAGCTCAGCGATGGAAAGCGAAGAAGTAGCGCGCACGATTGCCATGCTGGCGCGAACGAAAGGTGGGGACCCTGCACCACTGGGCTGACGGGCCAGATGCAATCTCCGGGACCAGTTGGGGAAGAGATATCTCTCGCCGCGCTCGAAATGACGACCATCTAAATCGGGCGCGAAAATCCGCTATGTGGGGCTCGACATGGAGCCGAGGAATTCGGCGTTGCTCTTGGATTTAGTGAGGCG
>PKXT01000189.1:0-3936 GCA_003133505.1 Acidobacteriota bacterium | reverse complement strand
TTGCCGGTGCCCTTGAATTCCTCGAAGATCACGTCGTCCATTCGGCTGCCGGTATCGATCAGAGCGGTGGCCATGATGGTGAGCGAACCACCTTCTTCGATGTTTCGCGCGGCGGCAAAAAAACGGCGCGGCCGCTGAAGCGCGTTGGCGTCAATACCGCCGGAGAGTACCTTGCCCGAAGGTGGTGTGATGGCGTTGTAAGCGCGGCCCAGGCGGGTAAGCGAATCTAGCAAAATGACCACGTCGCGCCGGTGTTCAACGAGGCGCTTGGCTTTTTCGAGCACCATTTCGGCAACCTGAATGTGGCGCTGGGGCGGCTCATCAAAGGTGGAACTAATAACTTCACCCTTGACCGTGCGCTGCATGTCGGTAACTTCCTCGGGGCGCTCGTCAATCAGGAGAACGATCAATGAAACTTCCGGCTGATTCGTGGTGATGGAATTGGCGATGGATTGCAGCATCATGGTCTTGCCGGTGCGAGGCGGCGCGACGATCAAGCCTCGCTGCCCTTTGCCGATGGGGCAAAGCATGTCTAACACGCGGCCGGTAAGGTTTTCGCGAGTGGTCTCCAGGCGAATGCGCTCCTGCGGATAGAGTGGGGTTAGGTTGTCGAAGAAGATTTTGTTGCGAGTAACCTCGGGATCCTCGAAATTAACGGCTTCGACTTTAATGAGTGCGAAATAGCGTTCGCCGTCCTTGGGAGGACGAACCTGACCGGATACGGTATCGCCAGTGCGCAAATCGAACTTGCGTATCTGCGAGGGCGAAACGTAGATGTCGTCAGGGCCGGGGAGATAGTTGTATTCCGGCGCGCGCAGGAAGCCGAACCCGTCGGGAAGGCATTCGAGCACACCTTCGGAAAAGATCAGGCCGCTCTTTTCGGTTTGGGCGCGCAGGATCTGGAATATCAACTCCTGCTTGCGCATGCCGCTAGCGCCGGGAATGTTCAATTCCTTGGCGATCTTGGCCAAATCAGTGATATTGCGGTCTTTCAATTCAGCAAGGCTAATGCTCATATTTCCAGTTTCCTCAGAGGTCCGCTCCATGAAAATGCGCGCGAACCTGAATTATTCTCAAAATCGGTGACCGCTTATCGCTGGATTACCAACGGCGGATTACCAACGGCTGGATACTGAAAGCAGTACAACATCCATTTCCCGCGGACAGGATTCTCTCGCGCTTAACCGTCAAAAACCTTAATTCGTCAACTCGCCATCCTGGATTATCTCCGTCTGGAATTCAGGCGGAACGTCGGGCACAATCTGCGCGGGCAAAGGTAACTGCCGCTCAAGGGCGAAATGAAGCACTTCGTCCATGGTCTTTACAAAGTGAACGGTCATCACCGCGAGCACTTCGGCTGGAATCTCGGGCAGATCTTTTTGATTGTCGTAAGGCGCGAGAATGATGCGGATACCCAGGCGATGGGCCGCAAGTAATTTTTCCTTCAAGCCCCCAATAGGGAGCACGCGCCCGCGCAGGGTGATTTCCCCGGTCATGGCGACGTCGGAACGCGCGGGAATCCGGGTAAGTGCGCTAACGATTGCCGTGCAGNNGACGGACCGTCCTTCGGAATCGCGCCCTCGGGAACGTGCATGTGAATATCGAGATGGCGGTAAAAATCTTTGGGCAATCCAAACTGCGCGCTGCGGGTACGGATATAACTCATCGCCGCGTGCGCTGATTCCTGCATGATGTCGCCCAATTTGCCAGTAAGAGTGAGCCGCCCCTTACCCTCCATCAAGGAAGCCTCGGTGCTCAGCACCTGACCACCGGCTTCGGTCCATGCCAGACCCACGGCGACGCCAATTTCGTTCTGCCGATCGGTCCACAGGTCGCGGTGCTTGATGACCCCCAGATATTCCGACATATTGGCCAACGAAATATCCACACGGAGATCTTTGCCGCCCTTGCCCTTGGCCACGATTTTACGGGCTACCTTGCGGGAAACATTGGCAATTTCACGGTCGAGATTGCGGACACCGGCTTCAAAAGTGTAATGGCGAATGATGTTGCTGACCGCATCGTCAGCAAAAACAAGCCCCGCTTCGGGGATGCCATTGGCCTTGCGCTGCCGGGGTATTAGGTACTTCTTGGCGATTTGCACCTTTTCGATCTCGGTGTAACCGGCCAGTCGCAGAACCTCCATTCGATCCTGCAAAGGTTGCGGAATGGTGTGCATCACGTTCGCGGTGCAAACGAACATCACGTTGGAGAGATCGTATTCGACGTCCAGATAGTGGTCGGTAAAGGCGTGATTCAATTCAGGATCGAGCACTTCCATCAGCGCGGCCGATGGGTCACCCCGAAAATCCATGGACATTTTGTCAATTTCATCGAGCACGAAGACGGGGTTGACGACTCCGGCCTTGCGCATCATTTGAATGATCTGGCCCGGCAATGCGCCAATGTAGGTCCGGCGATGTCCGCGAATTTCGGCTTCATCGCGCACGCCGCCGAGTGACACGCGCACAAACTTTCTGCCAGTGGCCTTGCCGATGGACATGGCCAGAGAAGTCTTGCCCACGCCCGGAGGGCCCACGAAGCATAGAATCGAGCCACGAGGGTTTGACACCAGCTGGCGTACGGCGAGAAATTCGAGAATACGTTCCTTGATTTTTTCCAGGCCGTAATGATCCTCATTCAGAATGCGCTCGGCATTGGCAATGTCGCGAATTTCACGTGAACGTTTTTTCCAGGGCACCGACAACATCCAGTCCAGATAATTCCGCGAGACCGTAGATTCGGCGGACATCGGCGGCATCATTTCAAGGCGTTTCAATTCCTGAAAGGCCTTTTCCTGAGTCGGCTTGGGCATGCCCGAGGTTTCAATTTTCTTTTTCAGCTGGTCAATCTCGCCAGCTTCACCGCGGCCCAGTTCCTTCTGGANNGGGCGCGCTCCATCTGCCGCTTGACACGGGTATTGATGGTGCGGTCCACGTTGAGTTTCTCGATTTCAAGGTCCAGGATGTCGGCAATGCGGTTCAGGCGCTCGAGAGGATCGAGAACCCCGAGGAGTTCCTGTTTGTCCTCGACGGTAACCTGCAGGTTTGCCGCAATGGCATCGGAAAGCTTCCCGGGATCATCCACCCGAACGGCGGCGATCATGGTGTCGTAATTCAGGTTTTGCGACAGCTTGACGTACTGCTCAAATTGCCCGGTGGCGCGGCTCGACGCCTGATCGATTTCCGGCGATGGTTCGGAGCGCGATGTAAGCACGCGCACAGTGGCGCGAAAAAACCCATCTTCGCTAGTGAGTTGGATCAAACGGGCGCGTTCCATGCCCTCGACGAGTACTTTAATATTGCCGTCGGGTAGTTTCACACTTTGGACGATATTAGCGAGTGTGCCGACCGGATAAATATCCTCAGCCTTGGGGTCATCAACCGAAGCGTCGTGCTGAGTGGCCAGGAATATCTTTTTTTCGCCGGCCAACGCATCTTCCAGA
The DNA here is from genome assembly GCA_003133505.1 of Acidobacteriota bacterium. GTDB lineage: Bacteria > Acidobacteriota > Terriglobia > Acidiferrales > UBA7541 > PALSA-278. The sequence goes on along the minus strand of PKXT01000189.1, from coordinate 491 downwards.
GCGCGCACGGATGCTTCGCGCCCTACGATAAAAGGGGTCATCATCTGCGGGAAAATGACCATATCTCGCACCGGCATCATCGGCAGGCGTTTCACTTCCTGCTTTTCCCGATTGAACATATTCTCCAAACGAAGACTATCCGGCTTTTTCAAGTAATGTCCAATTGATTTCGCGGCTGCGCACCATTTCCGCGGTAACAAGAAAATCTCGCAGGCGCCGCTGCGCGGGGAGGTGGTACATCATTTCCAGCATCAAATCTTCCAGGATCATTCGCAGGCCGCGTGCACCGACTTTGCGTTGCAGAGCCAGCTCGGCCACGGTTTGAAGGGCGTCCTCAGTAAATCGAAGGCGGACATTCTCGAATTCAAAAAGCTTCTGATATTGACGGATTAGAGCGTTCTTGGGTTCCGTCAGAATTCGTACCAGGGCGGGTTGATCCAAATCCGCGAGCACGCCCATCACCGGGAGACGCCCCACAAATTCCGGAATCA
>PKXT01000217.1 GCA_003133505.1 Acidobacteriota bacterium | reverse complement strand
GCCGGTCGAAGCTCGCGTCCAGATTCGCCATCGCCATCCCGCCGCGCGTGCCGAAGTGCGCGCGCTTTCGGGCAATCGCGCTCACGTGCGGTTTATTGAGCCCGTACGGGCCATCACCCCCGGCCAGGCCGCTGTGTTCTATGGCCCGGAGGATGGCGATCCGCGCGTGCTGGGCGGTGGTTGGATCCAGAATCGGGCCCAGTCCTGCCTCGTGTGAAATATAGGGTCATTCCGAAGCATAGCGAGGAATCCGCTTTTGATTTGCACGGCCGCTGCGGCATCGCCGTGGCTTCCGAGCACCGGTCGTAACGCCGGCGCACTGCGGCATCATCGCTCGAGCTTCAGGCCCGGAAGGGTAGCGGGTGGTCATGATCCGTTGTTCCAACTCCCGATTTATCGGGATGAGCAATCCGCTTTTTTCGGACCAGAGTTCGTTTCGGGTTCGCCGCCTTTTTGTTGGGAGAGGGAGGGGATGCGCTCTTTAAGGGGGTCGCGGCTTTAGCCGCGACATGACAGCCTTTGGGGCAGGGCCTTTAGGCCCTGAAGCAAGGTCCCTGTCGCCTCAGTAATTTTCAGAAGATTCTCCTTTTCATGAAATCATCAGCAATATGGAACTTCACCAGCTCCGTTATTTCCTGGCCGTGGCTCGCAGCGGCAATTTCACCCGCGGCGCGGCGCAGGTCCGCGTGGCCCAGCCCTCGCTCTTCCAGCAAATCCTCAAGCTCGAAGACGAGCTTGGTGCACGCCTCTTTGACCGCTTGGGCCGTGAAGCCCGCCTGACGTCGTTTGGCCGCGCATTTCTTCCTCGCGCCGAAGCTATCTTGCGCGACGTCGGCGATGCCATAGTGGAAATCCGCGAGATGGCCGGCGATGAGCGCGGTCGCGTCGTTCTCGGCGTAATTCCCACCATCGCTCCTTACTGCCTTCCCGAATGGCTGGCCACCTTTGCTCGCCGCCATTCCGAAGTCTCAGTCTCTGTGCTCGAAGAAACCACGCCGCTGCTGCTCGACCGTTTACGCAACGGGACGGCCGATGCCGCCCTCCTCGCCCTTCCCGTCCCCGGCCGCGAATTCGCCACCACCGAGCTTTTTCGCGAACAATTCTACGCCGCCGTAGCCGTTGAGCATCCCCTTGCCAGTCTTCGCGCCATCAGCCTTCGACAATTGGAAGGCGAACCCTTCCTGCTGCTGAAGGAGGATCACTGTTTCCGTGAACACGCGCTTGCCGCTTGCCGCCGCTCTCGCCTGCATCCTCGTGTCGTCTTTGGGAGCGGACAGTTTTCTTCCGTTTTGGCCATGGTCGCCGCGAAGGCCGGCGTTTCTCTCGTCCCGCGCATGGCTGCGGAGAAACGCTCGGGCGTCCGATCGGTTCCCGTTGAAGACGCGGCTGCGTTTCGCCGCATTGGCATCGCACGTCTGCGCCGTCACTATCCTTCGCGCGCGCAATGCCTGCTGCTGGATCATCTCGCAGCCTCAGCTCTACCTCTCGCGCAGCCGGGACTCTAATCGCGGGGGTGTTGTTTGGCGTCCCTTCGCTTAGACTTGTTGCTCCCCTAGAGACGCCGTCATTTCGATGGCGCTGCCCTTTCGCGCCCGGGGAATCTCTCTTCCCTTCGACCATTCCCTGTGCCTCAATACCTCAAAGAATTCCGTCCTGCGCCGTTGAATTGGCGGCACTTTCCAGCCTAGATTGGGCTTTTTGTAATTTTCTTGTTAAAATCTTCTCGATCACGTTATTCAACTGCCTTTTTCCCAGCCATGACCTCTGGCTGGCGCAGAAACGGCGTGGAAGGCCGAGGGCCATTGCGTAAGTACGGTCCTATTCCCAGACCCCGCGCCGATGCGAATTCTGAGATTGCTGGCGGCGATTTAGCCCCAGCGGTCTAAAGGACATCTCGATGACAACAACATTTCTCAAGCGGCAGAAGGAAAGAAAGCGGCAGGAAAAGCAGATTGCCAAAGCTCAAAAGCGAGCGCAGAAAAAGCTGGAAGGAGAGGTAAAGCCCGNNAAGCCCGGGAAGCCCGAGGATTTCAGTTTCGACGCCAATTTCGATCCCAACGATCTCAATGCTGTGAACTTTGATCCCAACGCCGCGCACGTTGCCCCCGTTGTTCCCGTGGCGCCTAGCGCACCCGTTGCCCCTCGCATCACCAACGAAACCAATAATCCAAATCCATCAAATACGCCGGCCCCCGTCACCAGCGCGAATACGTCCTATTTCGCCTCCAACTCCGGGCACCCTCGCACTCCCATTTCCATTTCGCGGCCCCCATCCGACCCGAATTCCANNGTTCGCGAGTCTATTCCAAAGTTATCAGCACGACTTCGGGGTTCGTTCCCACGCGCATGGGCGGACCCCACGTCCCCGCCCCGCTGGTTACATAAACCTGCATTTTTTCAAGACGCTGCAGCCCGTATGCGAATCGGCCGTACATCCGCCGCACCGCCAGTGTCCAGGGAAAGTATTGTCCGCGATGGGTGTGTCCGGAAAGCTGGAGGGATATGCCTTCATCTTCCGCTATGTCCAGATAGTCCGGCGCGTGGATAAGCAGGATGCTGGCACGGTCGCGGTCTATCCGTGCGTTGCGCAATATCTCTTGTAGGCGCGGTCCGTACGTGCCATCGCGATACGGCACGCCCACGACTTGCAGCCCATCGAGCGTCACCTTTTCATTGTGGAGCACGCGCACGCCGGCATTATCCAGGCCGCTGACATATTTCGCGTCGTTCATAAATTGCTCATGATTTCCCAACACGAAATACGTCCCAAACCGGGAGGAGATTTTGCCCCACGGCCCGGCGATCCGGTTCACCTCCACCGCCGTCCCGTCGTAGAGGTCGCCGGTGATGAACACAACATCGGGCTGCAACCGCGCGATCATTCCGGCGACGCGTCGGGCAAAACCAATGTTCCGCACGTGTCCCAGATGCGTGTCGCCAATCAGCGCCGCGGTTCTGCCGCGCCACGCCGCCGGCAAATTGGGGAGTTTTACCTTGACGCGTGTCACCCGCGTCCACGCCGCGTTGACCACGCCGAAAATGGAAACCACGACCGCCAGGCCAAATAGTGGAATGGCAGTTTCGCGCCGGTTAGTGTTCATATGCTCGAGCAACGCCACCCCATGCGCCGCCCAGCATCCCACCGCCGCCATCAACAGGTAATGCAGCGCGCCCAGCCACACCGCCGCAGCGCGGTAAAGCACACGTACCACGACGCCCTTATAACGCCACGCCAGCAGCGACGCGGCCACGAAGCTTACCGACAGCGCGCCCATCGCCAGCTGTAGTCCCGGGTGCGGCGAATCTCCCGGCCACAGGAAACCCTTCAATGTTTCGTATAAGAACAGATGTGCCGCAAATAAAACCGCCTGCACGGTCACTATAAAAAAACTGATACGTCGTCGCAAAGCAATCCATCCTTGTAAGAGTCTGGGCTGAGGGTTTTAGGCGGAAAGTGTTGGCTACAGGCGCAAGCGTCCCTATTCAATGGGATGCTGTCGCGGGATTTACCGATGCAAATCGGTGCGCAGGGGGGACGGAGCCCCAGTCGCACGGCGAATTTCTTGTCTTGTGATGATTCTCCGGCTCACTTCAGTACGGGCAATTGGCTTACTAGGCTGGCATCTACAGGTTTGAAATCAAGTGTCTCTGCAACCACTCATCCCGGTCTTTTAGTCGCGGCCGAATTGAGCGCGTGCCCAGCGTTATACATCTTCAGCTCCCGCAGAGCGCTGACGCACTCTTTGTAACTTGCAGCAATACCGCAGCCGGCGCGGCATGTCTTGCATAAGGGCAGGGATTGATCCAGTCATATTCCTTATAGACTTGCCGCAGAGTTTCTACTGGAACTTTTTGCCGTAACTCCACATTTTTTGGAGCCGTGCATACAAGCGTTTGGCCGTAGTCAAAAGAAGCGGCCATTAGCACAAAGGCCTTGGGCCTCTTATCCACTCCCGCCAGGATGGCTCCAGCCGCGGCGTGGAAGCTGTCCCTACGTAGGCAATTCGCCTGCGATCCACATCCTCGCGTGAGGACAGCAAATCCAATCCGCGCCGCAGATCAACGACGTCATCACGCATGTCAAGCGGCTCGTCCTGCGGCTTGTAGCCGGGGCGCACCATGGGCGAGTCAATCAGCAGCGATACCACGCCGCTTTTCGCCGGCAAAATCGCCTCGGCCAAAAACTCTTTCCGGTTCATATATGGCGAGCCGTCCATCATCCAGTGGCCCCGCAGGATCGTCGCGTATGGACCCCGGCCCACCGGAACAACCAGGTAAGCCGGCACCGGTCCGTTGGCTCCTACGTAGGTAATGTCACGAACTTTTGCACCGTCTCGTTTCACGACACCGACTTCACGAATGTCGAGCGGCCTGCTGGCGTCATAGTCAAAGCGGTGAACGGACGCCGCATACGTTTCTGCCGGGGTACCGGAGTCTGCGACAAGGCCACAGCCATAATGAATGCTAGAAGCATTGGGACTCGCTTCGTACGCTCGTTGGGTAACGGGAATTTGTGCAATTCCGGGTACGCCGATTACCGCCTGTTTTATCCGGCGACCGCTAGGGAATCCATCCCGCCCTCACGGCGGGTGCCCTCACAGGGCGCCCCTTGATCGCGCTGGGCTCGGGATAGGGCATTCGCTGGCGAAACACCAACGCGAAAAGCAGCGCCACCAGCAACACCAGCGGAATATTCAGGTAGCTGCCCTCCGGCCCCACGGAACCGCCCGTCAGCCACGTCGGCCCGGTGAACGTCGGATTCAGTAAATGTCCGCGCCCCAGCAGGCCGCTGTCGGGCGTGCCATAAAAGAAGGTCTGTCCCCAGTCCCACGCGGCATGATATCCCACGGCGAACCACAGTGTTCCCGTGCGCCACAGCGTGAAGCAGAAAAACAGCGAGATGATCACCACCTGCACCAAGCCGATGAAATGCTCTCCGGGATTGCTCGAATGTATGTATCCGAATAGCAGCGAAAATAGAATTGCCGCCGGCCAGAAGCCGATTCCTGTAGTGAATGTGAACTGTCCATATCCGCGGAAAGTGAACTCCTCTGAAAGTCCCACCAACAAGAAAGCGACGCCCCACGCCAGCGGATAATAGACTAGCTGTCGCCCGTGCAGGCCCACATAGCCCACATGATAGCCGTGGGCCATCCACAAAACACCCAACAGGAAACTGATCGCGGCGAATCCCCACACCGCGCCGATGGAGAAATTCCGTAGTGTTCCACGGCGCAGCGGCAATCCGTACGCCCCCACCTTACGCTTCTCGATCCGCGACATGATAAAGCTGGCCAGCAAAATGAAACAGAAGGTGACGCTGTCAAAAATCATCAGCAGTTGCGGCATCAGCTCTTTCATTTGACCCGTGGTCTTGGCCCTAAAATGGTGTCCAACAATGTTTAAAGTGATCACCAGGCACGCCACGATGGCGACGAAGATTAGAAAGCGCCAGCCAGCTCGGAGCTCAGCCGAATTGAAGAAAATTGTGCGCATCAGTGACGACTGCGCGGAGGGCTGTCCCGCGCCCGGAGTCGAGATCGCGCCAATATCTGCCAGCGTAGTGCCTTCAGGGAGGGGCCCAGCCGGCATTTCTACACTTGGCAAATCCCCCTTGCCTGCCTGCTCCGGCGGTTCCGTTCGTTGATCATGGTCGTCCTCAAAATTCATTGTTTTAACCCTCGAAAATTATACGCGCGGGACAACCCCATGGTTCCATTGGCCGCTCACCTTGTGATGCCAGCTCCCGTCCTCGGTGGACTATCCATGCAGCTGCTGTTCAATTTCAAGGTATTTTCAATGCGCTCCGATCAGGGTAGGGCATTCGCTTGCGATAAACCATCACGAAAAGAAGTGTTGATACCAGCACCAGCGGAATGTGCAGGTAACTGCCCTCCGGCCCAACCGATCCGCCCGTCAGCCAGCTCGGTCCTTTGAACATCGGATTTAGCAGATGCCCGCGCCCCAGAAGTCCGCTATTCGGAGTGCCGTAAAAAAATGTTTGGCCCCAGTCCCACGCGGCGTGATATCCCACTGCAAACCATAGCGTACCAGTGCGCCACAATGTGAAACAGAAAAACAGCGCGATCACGACTACCTGTACCAGTCCGATGAATTGCTCCCCTGAATTGCCGCTGTGCCCAAATCCAAATAATAGTGAGAACAATATTGCCGCCGGCCAGAATCCAATTCCCGTCGTCAGTGTGAACTGTCCATATCCCCGGAAAGTAAACTCCTCCGCAAGTCCTAGCAACAGGAACGCCACGCCCCACGCCAGCGGGTAATAGATCAGTTCGCGACCGCGCAAAGCGACGTGGCCGGCATGGTAATCGTGCGCCAGCCACATCACGCCCAACAGCGCGCTCAGCGCGCCAAACCCCCACGCCGTTCCAATCCAGAAGTTGCGCAACGTGCCCCCGCGCAACGGCAGTCCGTAGGCCCCCACTTTGCGCTTCTCGATTCGAGACATGATAAACGCGGCCAGCAATACCACTCCGAGCTTGATACTGTCGTAAAACACTAGTATCCCCGGCGTCATTTCCTTCAATGACCCTCGAAACCCGATGGGTTGGTAATGATTTCCCAGGAGCACCAAAGGCGTGACTATCGCCGCCAGCACGGCGAGGAAGATTAGAAGCCGCCACCCGGCGCGCAGTTCCGTTGGTCCGTAAAATATCCGGCGTGGTATGGAAGGCGACTGTTGCCGCCCACTCGCATTTTCTTCGACGATCATGCTCCCACCTCTGGAATGAATACGCACCGTTCCTAGCTCTGGTTATCCCTTGAGGCTGCAATGCAGGACTACAACTCTCGGACCGCACTCGCCACACAGGCAAATAGCCTTCATCGTCATGCTGAGTCCGCCGCGCTCTTGCCACCAGCCGAAATTCTATCGCCTGTGGTAATTTCATTGGCGGACATACAAGCAGACATTAATATTAAACCGTCAGGTTGCGCCAACTGGAGAGCGGCAGAAACATGATGCGATTTCGCGCTACGCGTTCTAATAGATTTGCAATGATGAGTTTGCTTTGCGCGGGGATTATCGGTTCATTCGGCGCGAATGCATCTTCATCTGCGCCTACTATCCAAACCGTGTCTGCTTCCGCCAACGCCGCCGGCGCTTCACATCACAATCTCGCGGGGGCTTCTAGTTCGGCAACGGAGGCTAGCCCTGCCGCGATCTCTCAGGCTCTTGACCAGCTTCCATTTCGCCTCATCGGTCCAGCTACGCCCTCGGGTCGCGTTTGGCAGGTTGTGGGTGTCCCACCCAAAGACGGCCGCGGCATCACCACCACTTTTTATGTATGCACGGCAGGCGGTGGAGTTTGGAAAACGACTGACGCCGGAACCACTCTGAAACCAATCTTCAGCGACGAAGCCTCCGGTTCCTGCGGCGCTGTCGCCGTNNTACCGGCGAACCCTCGTCCACGGGAATTACGTCGCTCGGCCGGGGCGTTTTTCGTTCCGCGAACGGGGGCCAGTCCTGGCAATTTGTTGGTCTCGATGACACAGAGGAAATCAGCGCCATAGTGATTGATCCGGCCAATGCGGATGTCGTTTACGTCGCGGCCCTCGGTCATCTGTGGGGGCGCAATTCCCAGCGCGGCATTTTCAAGACTACCGACGGTGGCAAATCCTGGACACGTGTCCTTTATGTGGACGACGTGACCGGATTCAACGATCTGGCAATTGATCCTCACGATCCCCAAACTCTCTACGCCGCCGCATGGCAGCGCATCCGCTGGGGCGCTGGAGATATGACCGAATTTGGTCCCGGCAGCGGAATTTTCAAGACCACCGATGGCGGCGCAAATTGGACCCACCTCTCGAACGGCCTTCCCAATGTTTGCCATTATTCCCCGCTGCGCCCTCTCAACGAGGAAGAATCCGAGCGCGAAAATGAGCGCAAATTCACCGGCGCGGGCGGCGCGCTCGCGCAGAAAGAATCAGAACATGAAGCCGCTCAAAACCCAACATCCCCTCGAAACTCTAAGGGGGAAAATGACAAGGATGGCGAGGCCGAGCGCGAAGAAGAACGCCCCGGCACCGCAAAGCCGACTCCTCAAGTCGCGGCAGCCGAGGAATCCGCGCGCCAACAATTGGCCCAGCAGGAAGAGGCCTATCGCGCTGCGCTGCCTCCGCAGGGTCAAGCCTGCATGGGAAAAATTACCCTGGCCATCGCGCCCAACAATTCCAAAATCATTTATGCCGCGATTCTTACCGGCCAGCAGCGGCGTCTGCCCGAAGCTATGACGGACCAGAACGCCACCCAGCGCACCAGCATGGATGGCGGTGTATTCCGCTCCGAGGACGCTGGCGCGCATTGGCAGCGNNCCATCGTCGCCGATCCATCCACTGACCCGTCCAATGGCCAGCGCGTCTGGATGCCGGTTTTTGACTTACTTCGCTCGCAGGATGGCGGCCAGACATTCTCCGTTCAGAATATGAATAACGTCCACAACGACCTTCACACCATTTGGATCGACCCGCTGGACGCCAATCACATAGTTCTGGGCGGCGATGGCGGCGTCTATTCCACTTTCAACGGTGGTCGCACGTGGATGCAGCACGTATTGCCCATCGCGCAATTTTACAAGGTCGCCGCCGACGATCAGGAACCCTACTATGTTTACGGCGGCATGCAGGATACTTCGCACTGGGCTGGCCCTTCACGCACCTAC
>PKXT01000156.1 GCA_003133505.1 Acidobacteriota bacterium | reverse complement strand
GATCGAAGTTCATCCCCGCGCTCGCTGGTCGCATTATTGGGCCACGCCCAGGTTGTCGCCGGGAACGACGATTAGCTGTAAAATGGCGGCGGGGGCAAGCGACGGAAGAATTAAAGATTGTCGGCGGATGGCGCCGGCATTATGTAACGATTTACGCGCTCATTTTGCTACAGTATTATCGGTATTGACGATTCCCGGTACCCCTGAAAAAATCTGAAAGATAAGGATTAAAGCCGTCGCGGATAAATGAGCGCTAGTCCCACTCCAACTCTTCCACTGAATGCCCCTCCGCCCGCGTGGCACGAGCAAGAGCATCGTTCTCACACCGTACAGTTTTATAACGAGGAGCAATCACTCTTGACCGGCTTGGGTCGGTTTATCGGTACCGCGCTCGGCGCGGGTGACAGCGCCATTATCATCGCCACCAAAGCGCACCGGGATGGGATTGTGGATTTGTTAAAGGCTCGCGGTTTGGATACAACCTCGGCCGTGAAAAGGGGCCGCTATATAGCGCTGGACGCCGCCGAGACCTTGTCGCAATTCATGCGTGATGGGTGGCCGGATGCGACGATATTCGCGGAAGTGATGACCCCGGTTATCCGTCGCGCTGAATCGGCTCGGGAGGGCACGGAGAGCCGCGTGGTAGCCTTCGGCGAAATGGTGGATTTGCTGTCGGCGCAGGGAAAGCCAGAGGCGGTCCTGCGGTTGGAGCAGCTTTGGAACGATCTGGCGCGAGCCCATTCCTTTAATCTTCGCTGCGGTTATTCCATGGCTGTCTTTGACAAAGCCGAGCACCTTGAACCGTTCCTAAAAATTTGCGCGGAACACACCGGGGTGATTCCGGTGGAAAGTTATTCCTCATTGAACACGGACGAGGAGCGGCTTCGCAACATAAGCTACCTGCAGCAGCGGGCCCAGGCCCTGGAATTTGAGATTGCGGAACGAAAGGAAGCGCAGGAGGCCCTCCAGCGGCGAGAAGCCGAGTTGGTTGTGGCTAAGCAGGAACTCGAAAGCCGGGTAACCGAGCGGACTGCCGAACTGGCCCTAAAGAATCAACAGGTACAGCGACAGGCGGAGTTGCTGGCCACAAGCAACCAGGATCTCCGGGAATTATCGCGGTTACTGTTGTACGTGCAAGATGAAGAAAGAAGGCGGATGGCCCTAGACTTGCACGATAGCACGGCGCAGTTGCTGGTCGCGCTGGGAATGAACCTTTCGGTTTTGAAAACCAAGGCCAAGAAGGGCGCGCCTGAGTTAGCGGGCGGCGTGTCGGAGAGCATGGCGCTGGTTGACCAGATCCTGGAGGAAGTTCGAACGACTTCATATCTTTTGCATCCACCAATCCTTGATGAAGTTGGCCTTGCACCAGCTCTGCAGTGGTACGGCGACAGATTCACTGAGCGAACCAATATTCAGGTCGAGGTGGACATTCCGGAGACGTTTGGGCGGTTTTCAGCAGAATTGGAGACGGCAATCTTTAGAATCGTCCAAGAGGCTCTGACCAACGTCCAGCGTCACGCGGCCAGCGCGACGGCTATGATTCGGATGTTGCGATCCCCGGATGACGTGACCGTAATCGTGGAAGATCAAGGAAAGGGAATCTCCGCGGATAATTTATCTAAAATTTCATTTGCGAAATTACCGGGCGTGGGACTGAGGGGAATGATGGAGCGCGTGAAGCGCTTGCACGGCGAACTAGAAGTTATGTCCGATGCAAAAGGTACTCAGATTCAGGCCGTAATCCCGATTAATTTCAAACAGTCCACATCCGAACACGATGACAATGTAATTCGCGTTCGCAGTAATCGTGCTTAATTTCCTCTAAAAACGACTACTTCCTGCCGTTGTGAAAATCAAGGCCAAACGAAGGGTGATTGCGGGTGCCGCTAATCTTAATTGGCACCTGTGTTCCTGCTCCCTTTTTCGAAAAGAAGCTATCGAAGGGCTTCAACATCAGGGACTTAAAACCGGTCGTAGTTTGGGAGAGCTTGGCCTGAAGCCGAAGCGTGCCGTGGAAATCCATTGCTCCGGATTGAAGAATATATGTGCCCGCAAGGGAAACATTGGCGCTGGGCACGCTGAAGGTCAAGTTAGAAAAACGCATAACGCCTTTTTCCAGATGAAATTTTCCGCGCATATTTGACAGCACGTTACCCATATCAAAATCCTTGGGATTGCCGCTGCCCTTGCGGCTGAGCGTGTCAACCTTGCTTTGAATTTTCTTTTCCGTGAAATGCGCCCCACCCACGTCGAATGCGCCATCAAGGATCAGCTTGCGGCTGATATCTTCCTCGCCCGGTGGTATCTTTACATTGCTATGCAGGCTTATGACGCCAGTCATCAGCGGGTGATCTTCGGGAACGGCAAGGCGCAAAAAATCCTGAAGACGAGCGCCGGCTGCCACAGTGCTCAGGTTAATCGTGCGGCCCTGTATGCCTGGAGTGCCAACTATTTCGCCAGTAACGTTAAATATTGATTCGCCGAGTAATGCCTTCACTTTGTCGAGGTGGACGTCGCCACTGGAACCATCAATGAAGGCGTCAAAATCGGTTTGCAAGTCCATTGGATTGCCGGCAATTCGCAATTGGAAATCCGGAGTGTCGGTGTGGCCAGTAGCATGAATATTGTCGAGCTGCCCGTTAAATTGACCATTCGAAGAAAGAGTGCCGCCAAGGCCACGAATGGTGCCCATATCCACATGGCCAAAGGAATACACACCTGAGATCGGAGTGGCCGCGGGTACATCCGCGTCCCAAGGGCCGAACTCGCCGTCAGCGGTGATTTGGCCGACGGGTTTTGGGTTGGTCAATACAGCATGGTAGTGGGCGGGCTGATCCACGCCTACGCCGGACATTTTTAGTTGCTCGATTGGAAATTCGAGGGGCAGTTTGCCTGCCTTGCGTGGCAGCATAACCAGGAAAGCCCCCGGGGCGTCCACTTCATCCACGATGAATTTGGGATAGGCAGCCTTGGGCTGCTTGGGAGGAGGAGACGCGGCTACAGGTTGTTGCGAATCGGCCAACTGGGAGACGCCCTGCGGACGATTGCGCGGGGGAATATGAATCTCAAGTCCCGTAACACGGACATGGGCAATGTGCACAGGCCGGTGGAATAAGTTAGCGAGACTTATCTCCACCGATATTCTCTTTATTTTTATCAGGGGAGGAAGACCCTGACTATCACGCTTGGTAAAGACGATACTATCCGCCGTGACGTAAAAAACTGGTCCAGGCACAATATGAAGCGATGAAATCTGGACGTTGCTTTTGAACTTGTCTGATAGGGACGTAATCAATATCTTCTTGGCAATGGGTTCGGCCCTGATGACCGCGATCGTGCCAATCACCAGAAGAACGGGAGCGACGGCCAAGGCAATTTTCCACCCACGACGCATCCTCAAATTTTGACACAGGTTTGAGATTTTGTCAGGAACACCTGGTTGGGTGGCTTCTATGCTAACGAGCCATATCAACAAGGGTCTGAATGAAATTCGCCGCTAAGACGGTATTCCATTAAAATGCCGCGATGCCTGGGATGCGGATAGCGAGTCGTGTCAGGATCGCGAGGCACATGGCAGAGGGGCGAACGTCGCGATGGTTGGGATGGGAAGACCCAGTTGCGGGATTGTCTGGTGGCGGGCGATAGGGGTGAGAGCGGTGTATGTTTGCGGGGCGACGCTGGTTGCGGCGGTATTGGCGGCTCCCATAGCGATAGGCCAGGAGTCGGCAGCAGCGATGAACCCAGACAATGTTATGCAAACTGGGAGGACGGGAACGGCCGCGTTATCGCAACCAGCTCCGGCTTTGAATTTGAGCGCGCCGAAGCTGGGAACCGGGCAGATGGTCGTTGGGGAAATAAGAGTTCATCGGTTCTGGGACAGGGAGAACGACTGGCTGTTTGCGGGAGTGGGAGTTTCACGCGTTTTGGATTTTTCTTCGACGGCGAACTTCTGGGCGCGCGGACGACAAGAGATTTTGCTGACCAATTCGATTGTAGACAATAAGCTGTTGTTTGCGGCGATAGAAATTGCGGCCACTGGAGCTTCCATAGGCGCCTCGTACCTATTTCATCGGACTGGTCATCACCGTCTAGAACGGTGGGTGTCGTTCGTGCATATTGGGTTTACCGATTTCGGAGTTGTGCGGAATTACAGCCTGCAAAGCGCCCGGCCCCACGTGAGTTTGTCGGGCGATGGCTCAAGCGAGTAGCACGGTTTAGCTCTGTGGTCAGCGTCATTTGACAGTGCCTCGCGTGGTTCCGATAATTCAAGAGATCTGACGAATTCCTGAAACTCGAGGTTATAGCTATTCCCCATTGCCTGATGGCCGCCGGAAATCACGCTCGCCGCATTCAGATACGCAGGGTTCTCGTGCACGCAGCAATTCCCTTAGCTATTTTCTTATATTTGCTGGCGCCCGTTGCAGTGCCAAAACACGCTGCGGCAGCCGCAATCCGGCAGGAGAAAACCGCGCGAAGCCGCTCGGGAAACGGGGAGGGGGCAGAGGCCGGATCCGAACAACAATTGAGCACACTTTCCAAACTGCTGGCTGCTGAGCGAAGGCATCATCCATCCAGCACATTCGCGGAAGCGCGACTAGCACAATTCGCGCACTCGCATCCGCGTGATGTGCTGGGAACGCGCGCGGCAATAGCGCTTGGTTACGATGCATATTCCCGTAAACGCTTTGCCGATGCCCGCGAATGGATGACGCGGGCAAGGGACGAGCAGCTACTGGCCGAATACGTGCTGTACATTTCAGCGGAGTCGGATGAACAGCTTGCGCGACCATCTGCAGCGCTAAATGAATGGAAACAATTCGCCGCAGCTTATCCACAAAGCGTTCTCCTCAACTCCTCGCTCGAATCCTTTGGGCAACTGGCCATACAGGAAAATGATGTTTCAGGGGCGTTGCGCTCACTGGAATCGGCTCCGGGTATTGCGACAAATCCAACCCTGCTCTACTGGCGCGGACGCGTGCGCGAAGCGGCTGGGCAAAGCCGGACCGCGGCGGCAGATTTCGCAGCGGTGTATTACGGGTATCCGCTGAGTTCGGTGGCACGCGATGCGGGATTGCGGCTGACTCCACTTCATATGTCATTGGGAGCCGAGTTTCCACGCGTCAACGCGGAACAAAAACTGGGCAGAGCGAATGTTCTGTTCGCCGCGCATAAATGGCAGGAAGCTCGCGATGCTTACGCGGAAGCTGTTCCGGTGCTGACGCCCCCAGCAGATCAGCTTGCGCAATTGCGTGAAGCGCGCTGCCGGGCGGAATCTGGTAGTGGGGTGGCGGCGTTGGAAGCTCTTCATTTTGCGGAGCCGTCGGTGGACGCGGAACGCCTGGCGGCGATCACCGAGTTTTACCGTGACTCTCATAACGTTGTGGCGATGATTGCGGCAGCCGAGTTGGCGGCTGCGCGCGCTCCCGTAAGTGATGGCGCCGCGGATGCGTTGTTCACGGTGGCCAATTCGTTCTGGGTGCAATTGGATCGCGATCGCGCGACCGCTTTTTACGATCGATCCGTGGCTGCGGCATCCACCGGAGCATCGGCCCAGGTGGCTGCCTGGCGTGCAGCGTGGACGGAATATTTGGCGGGACGCGATGATGCATCACAACGCCTGACGGACTATATCCACCGATTTCCAAACTCCGGATTCATCACCGATGCGGTTTACTGGGCCGGCAGGCTTGCGGAGCGTGATGATAAGCCGGCGCGAGCGCGGGCGTTTTATCAGAAATTACAGGAGAGATTCACCCAATCCTATTTTGGCGCACTTGCTTCTCTCCGTATGGCAAAGCTGGGGGCGGTACCGGTGGAAAATGTCGGACTCTTGGAAGAAATTGCACCGCTGCCTCCCGCGCCAACCATGGACGCCGCTATTCCGGCTGGGGCAGCAGACCGGGCACTGCGTGCCCGGGCGCTGCAAACGATTTCGCTGGATGCGTTCGCTGAGTTCGAATATCGCCGGGCCTGGACGGAGACGGGAGCGCCACGCGCCTTGCTCGAGGCGGCTCGAGCGGCTGTGGAAGCCGAGCATTACCCGGGGGCCATCGTCTTGATAAGGCAGCTTTATCCGCAGATCGAGGATCGGAAATTCGATGATGTGCCGCGCGACGTTTGGCTGACTGGCTATCCTCTCCCTTATTTGGACGAACTGCGCCGGGCGGCCGCGCCTGAAGATCTCGATCCTCTGCTTTTCGCCGGGCTGGTGCGGCAGGAGTCAGCGTTCGACCCGCAAGCGCGTTCCTCGTCGGGCGCAATTGGGCTGAGCCAGCTCCTGCCCGGGACAGCTCGAAGAATATCACGGCGCCTGCGGCTGCCTTATTCTGATGCCCGTTTAGTGGATCCTGACTACAATCTGCGGGTCGGAAGCGGTTACTTTGCCGGACTGTTAGCGCAGTTTGGCAGCCCGGAAGCAGCAGTGGCGGCATACAATGCCGGTGAGAACCGGGTGGCAGCCTGGATAGCAGATCGTCCCGAAAGTGATGCCGCTGAATTTGCGGAATCGATTCCTTTCAGCCAGACGCATGACTACGTTCAGATCGTGCTGCGCAATGCCGCCATCTACCGCAAGCTATACCACGACAAGTAATGATGGCTGGGACGGGCGACGACGGCCATAACCGAGGGAACATTCATGCCTGAAATCGGGACGACTCGTGCTGGGGCGATACGCCTTTCGGACAAGGCCGAGCGATTCACCGAATCGGTAATCCGCGAAATGACCCGGCTGGCCATCGCCCATGGCGCGATCAATCTAGCCCAGGGGTTTCCGGATTTTTCCGCGCCCGAAGAAATTAAGGAGGCAGCACGGCGGGCCATCACCGACAACGTAAATCAGTATGCGATCACTTGGGGAGCGCGAAACTTCCGGGAAGCAATTGCCGAAAAATTTGAACGAACGCAAGGAGTAC
>PKXT01000352.1 GCA_003133505.1 Acidobacteriota bacterium | reverse complement strand
TGGCCGGAGCTCCCTATTTGCCGATCCATGGGCAGCCAGCCTTCATCACAAATGGGACGCGAGGCGCACAGTTCCCCGCCCAGCAGTTTGGCCAGCTTTTCCGCCATGGCGATGTTTTCGGGGGCCTTGATGCCACGCCCCACCGAGACGAGAATCGGGGTCTGAGCTAGATCCACAGCCTGTTTGGCTTCGCGGAAAAGCTCGCCCGGCTTCAGACGAATTTGTTCCGCCTTCAGTTCCACGGGAAAGGATTTGACGGGCGCTTTTTCGCCCTCGCGCCTGACGGCCATGTCCCCGCGAAACGCGCTGGCCTGGAACGTGGCAATCCACGGCGCCTCACCCGAGAACACCACATCCGCAGCAGTCTTGCCCTGAAACATTTGGCGCACAAAAATGTTACGCCCATCCTCGAAGCGGTGGCCGATGCAATCGCCAATCATCCCCTTGCCCATTGAGGCGGCGAGCTTGGGAGCGAAATCGCGTACTTGATAGGTGTGTGGCATCACCACGAAATCGGGAGCCGTCGCCGCAATCACCTGGCGCAGGGCGTGAGTGAATCCATCGGGTGTGTATTTCTCGAGCAGGTCGTGTTCGACCAACAGAATTTCATTGAGTTGATAGCCGACAAGGTTCGCGGCTAGATCGGCGACGCCTTTGCCAATTACCACGCCAATGAGTTCGGCGCCGACATTCTCCTCGCTTGGGATGCCCATCTGCTGAGCCGCGGTGATGGCCTCAAAGCTGACCTTGTTGAACTTGCCTTCGCGCTGCTCGGTAACGATGAGAATTTTCATGGTCATCCCACCTAAAGCACGCGCGCTTCGTGCCTCAATTTTTCCACGAGCTTGGCGGCGATTTCCTTGGGCGTGCCATCAATGAACTCGGTTTTCTTCGTTTTTTGCGGGACATAAATACGCACAATTTCTTCCGTCAGCGCATCGGGAATGTTCAGCGAAGCCCGCGGAACGGCGGCAATTTCCTTCTTCTTCGCCGCCATGATCCCTTTCAGGGTGGCGTAGCGTGGCTTGTTGCATCCCGATTGAATCGTGAGCACCGCTGGCAGCGGCAACTCCACCCATTGAAACCATCCTGCTTCCAATTCGCGCTTCAACTTCAGGCCTGTTTCGATGACTTCAATCTGCATGATGATGGTCGCGTGAGGGCGGCCGAGCAATTCAGCCAGCAGGACGCCGGTTTGGCCGAAGCCGTGGTCGTCGCTCTGCAATCCGGTAAGTATTAAATCGAAGTTCTCTTTTTCAATCGCCGCCGCGAGCGAACGCGCCGATGCCAGTGGATCCAAACGGTAAAATTGATCGTCCAACACATGGATGGCCCGGTCCGCGCCCTTAGCCAAGGCTTCTTTGATGGTATGTTTTACGCGCTCGGGCCCCATTGAGATGGCCACCACTTCCCCGCCATGTTTTTCCTTCAGGCGAAGAGCCTCTTCCAAAGCGTAGGCATCCGGCTCGTTGGTTTCAAAACCAATATCGGTTTCGCGAATCCATTGGCCATTATCCGCAATAGCCAGTGGCGCGTCCTTGGCGGGCACCTGTTTCACGCAAACACCAATCTGCACGGACAACTCCTATGTTTGAGAACCGCCGGCGATGCGATCCGGGGCGTAGCCGCTGAATCTTCTAGCGTGCTTCCCAGCGCTTGAAAAGCAACGAAGCATTGGTGCCGCCGAAGCCAAAAGAATTGGAAAGGGCGTAATTTACTTCGGCTTTTCGCGCAACATTGGGAACGTAATCCAAATCACATTCCGGATCTGGAGTTTCGTAATTGATCGTCGGCGGCAATATCTGATCTCGCAAGGCCAGCACGCTGACCCCCGCTTCCAAACCGCCAGCGCCGCCCAACAAATGCCCAGTCATTGATTTCGTCGAGCTGACCGCGACATTGCGGGCGCGTTCGCCGAATACGCGCTTGATGGCCAGCGTCTCAATCGAATCTCCCAGCGGCGTCGAAGTTCCGTGAGCATTGATGTAATCAACTACTTCAGGCCCTACGCCCGCATCTTTCAGCGTGCGCAGCATTACCCGATACGCCCCGTCGCCTTGCTCCGCAGGCTGAGTAATGTGATAAGCATCTCCCGCCATTCCGTAACCAACTAGTTCGGCCAGAATTGGGGCGCCACGCTTGAGCGCATAGTCCATTGACTCCAGAATCAAGACCCCCGCGCCCTCGCCAACCACAAATCCATCGCGCTGCGCTTCAAAAGGACGGCTAGCGCGTGTTGGCTCATCATTCCGGACGGAAAGCGCGCGCATCGCGGCGAAGCCTCCCACGCCCATGGGCGTGATTGCCGCCTCGGCCCCGCCCGCAATCATTACAGTCGCGTCTCCCCGCTGGATAATCTTGAAGGCATCACCCACGGCGTGCGCCGAAGCGGAACAGGCTGTCGCTGTAGCCGAATTAGGCCCGCGCGCGCCATAGCGTATGGAGATAAATCCCGACGCCAAATTTACGATTGCCGCGGGAATGAAAAATGGAGAGATCTTGCCCGGGCCGCCCTGCAGCAGCTTGGTATGTTCCCGTTCGATGACGTCGAAACCGCCGATTCCGCTGGAAATATACACACCCGAATCGTCGGCAATTTCGGGAGTCACTTCCAACTCCGACATTCGCATTGCAAAATCCGCCGCGGCGATGGCCAGTTGGATGAACCGGCCCATCTTTTTCAGTTCTTTCTTTTCCACCCACTGGTACGGATCGAAATGGTGCACCTCTCCCGCGATACGGCAATCGAATGCCGATGGATCAAAATGGGTAATCGGGCCGATGCCACTAAGGCCGGCCAGGAGGTTCGCCCAGGTCTGATCAGTGCCAATTCCGCAGGCGCAGACCAGACCAACTCCAGTGACCACAACTCGACGGTTCAACTTCGCGCTTCTCCGGAGAAGTGTGCTGGCTGGTTACTTCTTCGCCTGCACATGCTTTTCAATGTAAGTGACGGCATCCTTCACCGTGGTTATTTTTTCAGCGTCTTCATCGGGAATCTCGATTTCAAAAGATTCCTCGAAAGCCATTACCAACTCCACCGTGTCAAGGGAATCGGCGCCCAAATCGTCCACGAAGGATGCGGTCGGCGTCACCTCTACTTCATCCACGCCAAGCTGCTCCACGATAATCTGCTTAACTTTTTCTTCAACGCTAGCCATTACGATTCTGCCTCCATGCGGGCCGCGCATTGACGCGACCGGGATCTATGGCCGTGGTGGTTAGCCCGGCAAACTCTCACATTCTATGCAGGCCTTATCCGCCGGTCAACATTTGCCGACATCAGGCCATATACATGCCGCCGTTCACGTTCAGCGTTTGCCCGGTGATATAGGCCGCCTCTTCACTGGCCAGGAATATAACAGCGGCGGTGACGTCACGTGGCTGGCCAATACGGCCCAGCGGAATTCGCTCGTTTAAACTTCTTTTTATCTCTTGGGACAATGGATCGGTCATCGGTGTTTCAATAAAACCCGGTGAAATGGCGTTGACGGTAATATTACGCGACGCGACCTNNCACGGAGCGCGTCAAACCCATTAGACCGGCTTTGGCCGCCACATAGTTGGCTTGGCCCGCATTGCCCGTCTGCGCCACCACGGACGCGATATTGATAATCCGCCCGTAGCGCTGTTTCAACATGACCCCCAGCGCCTGTTGGATGCACAGATGCGCTCCCGTAAGGTTGGTTCGCAAAACAGTATCCCAATCTTCGCGTTTCATGCGAAGCTGCAAACCATCACGCGTGATCGCCGCGTTGTTTATCAGAATATCCAGGCGCCCGAAATACGCCAGGGCGACCTTGAATCCGTCGCGCACCTGATCGCCATCAGCAACATCCATTGGCACAGCTAGCGCTCGACCACCACCGGCTTCAATTTCTTTCACGGCATCTGCGAGCTTTTCCGCGTTGCGCGCAGCCGCTACAATGCTCGCTCCTGCCTCCGCCAAGGCAATGGCCGTTGCCCGGCCGAGCCCCTGAGAAGCGCCGGTTACGAGAGCCACACGCCCGCTGAGGGAAAACAGCAGCACTATGCTTCGGCCTCATCCACCGGTTGCAAGAGCTTCAAAACCGCTGTATTCAACGAGGCGGAATCCTCAACGCTATAGCAATGGACGGATCGTTCAATTTGGCGCAGCAGCCCGCAGAGAACCTTGCCGGGCCCCACTTCCACGAATGTGGTGATTCCGCGCTCCAACATTTCCCGTATGGAGTTTTCCCAAAGCACCGGCAGCGAAACCTGGCGTATCAACGCGCGCCGCGCCTCATCGCCCGTGCGGATTTCTTCGCCATCCACGTTGGTGATCAACGGGAAATGGAGATCCAAAAAGGTAGTCACGTTCAAGTCGCTTTCAAGCTTCGTCTGCGCAGGGCGCATCAATTCCCCATGGAAAGGCGCTGAAACAGGAAGCATAACCGCGCGTTTCGCGCCCGCGGCCGAAGCCAGTTCAACCGCTCGCTTCACCGCTCCCGCCGAACCGGATATTACGGTCTGCGTCGGAGAGTTCAGGTTAGCAGGAGCCACAACCTCGCCATTGTAAGTGTGGCCATTTTCATTGTGGATATTGGTTGCGCGCTGGCAGATATCCGCCACCAGAGCCGGAGCCAAACCCATAATTGCGGCCATCGCCCCCTCACCCGCAGGCACCGCATCCTGCATGTAGCGGCCCCTCTGGCGGACCAGTCGCAACGCAGAAGCAAAATCCAGCGCGCCCGCGGCCACTAGCGCGGAGTATTCCCCCAAACTGTGTCCAGCCACATAGTCAGGCAGCACACTTCTCGCTTCAAGCACGCGGAAAGCCGCCGTGGAAACAGCCAGAATCGCAGGTTGGGTATTCTCGGTAAGCTTCAGTTCCTCTTCCGGGCCCTCAAAACAAAGTTTGGAAAGGGCAAAACCCAACACGCTGTCGGCTTCCTCAAAAACAGCGCGAGCCTCGGGAAAATTCTCCACGAGATCGCGGCCCATGCCGGCGTATTGCGAGGCTTGTCCCGGAAAAATGAATGCAAGATGGCTCATAAAATTTGGACCAGAAAATAAAAGCCGCTCAGGCGCGAGCGGCCGCAACCGAGGCGGAAAGCTCCTGTTCAATCTTCTCGTCAATCCGCGCGCGACACAAGCCCGCGGCAACGCGAATGGCGTTCTTAATAGCATTGGCGTTGGAATGGCCATGTCCAATGATGGCAATCCCCCGCACACCCAGCAGCGGGGCTCCGCCATACTCGGTGTAATCAATCTTCTTGCGAAATTCCTTGAAGGCATTTCGAGCAAGCACATAGCCCATTTGCGAAGACAGTGTGCTTTGCAGCGATTTTTTCAGAACTGCGGCGATGTGTTGAGCGACGCCTTCGCTGATCTTGAGTGCGACGTTGCCGACAAACCCGTCGCAAACGATCACATCCACGTCGCCGGCGAAGACTTCCCGCCCTTCGACGTTGCCGATAAAATTCAGAGATCGCTGCTTGAGCAGCAAATGAGCCTCGCGAGTAAGATCATTACCTTTCAATTCTTCTTCACCGATGGAAAGCNNATTGGCCCCAACATCCAAGATTACGGCGACGCCGCCGCGCGATGTAGGAAAAGGCGCCGCGAGCGCCGGCCGGCTCACTGATGGCAGCGTACCCAGGGTAAATAGCGCCGTAGCCATTACCGCGCCGGTGTTTCCCGCGCTCACCATCGCGTCAGCCTTTCCAGCCTTCACCAGCCGGGCGGCGACATGCACGGAACTATCGCGCTTCTTTCGAAAGGCATGAGACGGTGAATCGCTCATGGTAATGACTTCCGTGGCCTGTACAATTTCCAGCGGGAGATTTCGGACCCGGTGACGCTGGAGTTCCTGTATTAACACCGGTTCCTGCCCAGTGAGAAGAATGCGAACGTCCAGTTCGCGCGCGGCCAGCACCGCGCCCTCCACCTCGGCTCGAGGCGAGTGGTCCCCGCCCATGGCATCGAGAGCAATCGTAATCATGGGCACATTTCTATGCGCTTACAACCGGCAAAAGCGCCCTCAGGCCTTGGCGTTAATGACCGCGCGGCCCTTGTATTGACCGCAATGAGGACACGCCTGATGGGGCGGCTTCTTCTCGTGGCAGTTGGGGCACTCCCCCAGCGTCGGGGCGGTGAGAAAATCATTCGCGCGGCGCTTGCTGGTGCGCGCCTTGGAATGGCGTCGTTTTGGATTCGGCATGTAAACTCCCGTGCATGAACCGCGCCCCTAACCAAGGTTGCGCTCGCCATGCCGCTTTATTGTTTCTTTAACCAATCCTGCTTAAGGCGTGCCAGGGGCTCGAACCGGGGATCAGTGGGATGCATATGGCACCGGCAGCCCTCATGGTTCAGGTTAGCCCCGCAATGCGGGCAAAGTCCGCGACAATCGCTTCGGCAGATGATCTTCATGGGTATGGCCAGGCTCACCTGCTCGACAAGCACGTCAGCCAGGAAAAGGCCTTCCCCTTCAAAAAAGCCCAATTCCGTTTCGTCCGAGGAGAGATGGGCTTCCTGCTCTCCAGGCAATTCCGTCATGGGACGATAAAACAAATCAAAGTCCCGGTTGATATCTTCCACCAGGAGCTCCAGGCAACGCGCGCAAACCAGCTCCACCTTGGTTTGCAGAGAACCCGTAATCCGAATCTGATTATCCACCAGTTCGGCGGTTGCGCGCACCTCTACCGGCTCAATCTGCCGGAAATCGGCGGACTGAAAATCCAAGGTCCCGGACGGATAATCTCTGTGAACGCGGACCTTCCGAACGGCCAAATCTTTGATGTCGATAAACATCGAAGGGCTTGTGCCTCAGGCTGAATTGTAATTATCCGGTCGCTACGCGGCAATGTCAAGAAACTGCGCTCTTCGCATTGCCAGCGCATCGCGGCAAATACACCACGGAACATTCCAGCATGAGCCCCCCCCCTTGTTGAACGGTACGCCCGCCCGCAAGAGCCAAAAAACGCTCCCGTACGAATAGTCTGTTCGGAAATACCCCGGAGATCCGGGCTGCCACTACTCCGCTTGCAGCCGCCAACCCAGACTGTCAAGCGGAAAGCGGCCATTATTCAGGGGAATCAACCTGGTCTTAGGATGTCTACGCCACGTTGCCGGCGACAACGAATTCCTCATGTTTGCGCAGGAGGTAGTGATCGGTCATTCCGGCGAGGTAATCGCAGACCACGCGATGCCGGGGTTCGCTGCGAGCCTGCTGAGAATATTGCTCCGGCATGCGATCAGGATGGGAAACAAAGAAGCTGAAGAGTTCATCGAGCGCCGCGACGGAGCGATTCCGTTCTTCTGCGATGTTGGGATGCTCGTAAAGCTCGCGATTAAGGAAGCGCTTAAGGGCGGCATTTTCCTCCGCTATAGGCCCCGAAAACCCAGCCAGCCGCTCGGATGACAATCGAACATCATTCACCGTTTGCGCGCCGGCTGCGGCGATGTTGCGNNGCCAGCCGGTCCAATACCAGTTTCAGCGCCTCGTTAAATTTTAGTTTCGTCAGTCCCAACGGATAGCGACGGTGGACGTCAGCATAAGCCCGGCCGAAAATCGGCGCTTCCGAGCGCAATGCGTCGAGATCTACCAGCTTCGCCTCCATGCCGTCGTCAATATCCGCGGTGTTGTAGGCAATCTCATCCGCGAGATCAATAAGCTGGGCTTCGAGTGTGGGACGCTCGTCAAGGCGAAACTCCGCCAGCTCGGGAAATTCACTGGCATTGTAGTC
>PKXT01000309.1 GCA_003133505.1 Acidobacteriota bacterium | reverse complement strand
GTAGTTAACTGGATAATTCCCCAATTAAGCCCTTGACGGACCGCGGAAAAGTTAGTACACAGAGGCGGGCATGTGGGGCGATTTTACATCCTCCTTTTTCGAACAGGCAGCAAATGGTGTGCCTGAATCCCTACAGTCATAATGGAAATCTAAGCGAAGGAACTAACGATGGCTAATTCGAGACGAGACTTTCTGGCTGGTGCGGCGGCAACGGCCCTGGGCGTGACCACATGGGCGCGGTCCGCGGGCGCGATAGCGGTGGGATTGCCCGGATCCGCACCATCCCCCGATTATTCAGTGGTGACGCGACAAATCATTGCGTTGTTTGATCCGCTGCCCGGCCGTAAAGCAATCAAGATCTGGGCGCCCCCTGCCAGTCACAAGACTGAATTTCTCGCCGCCTTGAATCCCCGGCAACGGATGTTTTGTGGAAGCTCTTTCAAAGCATTTGTATTGTGTGAAGCTCTGCGCCAAATAGATTCTCCCGACGTTGTCGCGAAATTGTCCGCCACCCAACTCCCATTGGATAAAACCGTGTGGTCGCCCAGCAGTTCGGTCTTCAATCCGCCGCATCTTTCCGGTATTGTTTCGGAGCGCACAGCCCTGGATGCAATGATCAGTCATAGCGACAACACAGCCACTGATATGGTTCTGAAGCACACGGGCGCCGGGAACGTTCGCGATTTTTTGTCGCAAATTGGACTCAAGAATTCCTTCATTCCCGACAGCACTCGGGAATTCTTCGGCTACATCTTCGGAAAAACAAAATGGAAGACGATAACTTGGGAAGATATGGTCGCAATGTTGGCGGGCTCTGGAGGCTTGGCTCATCCGGTAATCAACGATACGCAGACCATGGTTTCCTCGCCGGATGATTTCGTTTCCTTCTACTCCCGAGCGTTACAGGGAGATTTCTTTAAGCACCCCGAAACTCTCGCGGTGTTCCGAGCGATTTTGAGGATTGCTGATGTCATTCCGCAAGTAGTCCCGCTTGGTGTAAGCGCCTTCATGAAGGGCGGGAGCATTGATGCAAGCCCCTCTCATGCCTTGTGCGTTGCGGGTGGCATGTTCTTCTCGGGTCGCTGGGCATATACCACTATGATGATTAACTGGGAAAAGCCCGGCGATTCAGACCCGGAGACGGTGACCGCGTTTATCGGCATAGTAAAAAGGGCGCATGAGAACCTGGTGGAGGGCCTTTCGGTTTAGTCAGCGATGGTTAATTACATTTTTACCGTTCGTAACCAAGAAAGACACAGGCTTCGATGTGCCGTTTGTACCGACCGATCAGAGCGTTGCAGGCCTCTGCTACGTTCCAAATCCACCTAAGGAAGATTTCTGCACAATGAGCCTCTCCGGGAGCGTCGAACGGTCAGACGGAAAGGTAAATGCGCAGTTACGCGGACATACGAGGACATTTGGGTTGACATTCGAAGGCGGCGCGCCTATGATTCGCGTCAACTGTACCGGGGGGCCAAAGGTTTTGCTTTAATAGGTCTTTCGGTATCTACATGGATTTGGGACGCAGACTATTGAATCCGGAGCGACTGGGCGTGCGTGACCGCGATGATGAACAACCGTTTCAGAGAGGGGTAAGGATCCGAAAGCTGCTGGCGATTTTACTGGTTTATTGCATGATTTGTGTGCCGCTGCTCGAATCTTCGGGATATTCCAGGGCGCTCGCTGGCGGCATTGCCAAAATGCAAGATGAATCCTCCCAGGCTCAGGATAATTCGGGCTACGAGCTTTTCTCGGGAGAGCAACTTGATAACCTGCTCGCGCCAATCGCGCTCTATCCGGATCCCCTGCTGGCGCAGGTTTTGCTGGCCTCCACATTCGTAAGTGAAGTCCACGATGCCGCGGCTTTTTTGCGAGCCAATAACGATCCGAATTCCGTTGACGATCAGTCATGGGATGTCGCGGTCAAGGCGGTCGCGCACTACCCGTCAGTTTTGGACATGATGGCCGACTCCCCAGATTGGACCACGGCAGTGGGCCAGGCTTATGTGGCCCAATCCACCGATGTGATGACCTCAGTGCAACGGTTGCGGGCTCAGGCCAATTCGCAGGGCAATCTGGTCACAACGCCGCAGCAGCAGGTAATCGTTGACCCTGGATATATTCAGATTGTCCCCGCTCAGCCATCCGTTATTTATGTGCCAGTGTATAACCCGGCGTATGTCTATATTCGTCCGCGGCCCTCGACGGGAATGTTTATCTCCTTCGGGGCCGGCTTCGCGATCGGTGCATGGTTGAATAATACGTTCGATTGGCGGGACCGCAGAGTTTATTACCATGGATGGCAAGGCGGCGGTTGGATTGGCCGTTCGCGGCCCGACGTGCACATCACCAATGTTTACGTGAATAACACGTATAACAATGTGACGATCAACAACAACGTTATACAGCGCAATGTAAATTACACGAAGATTGATAGGTACAACAGCGTCCATCGCAAAATAACCTACAACAATCTGGCCCGTAATAATGCTATTCCTCCAGCCAAGCGCGTTCTCCCTAAGCCGATTAAACCAGCGCCAGCCCCGAAGCCGGTGCCCACACCGCGTCCAACGCCCGGCGTGCGTCCAGCACCCACACCAAGACCTGTGCCAACTCCGAAACCAACGCCAGGTGTTCGCCCAACGCCGACGCCAAGGCCGGTGCCCACGCCGCGCCCGACACCAGGTATTCGACCAATGCCCACACCGACGCCAACGCCCGCGCCAACCCCGCGTCCAACGCCGGATGTTCGCCCAACACCAACGCCCACACCGAAGCCAACGCCGACCCCCACACCACGCCCAACACCGGAAGTTCGACCCACGCCAACCCCGCGCCCGACGCCCGGAGTTCGCCCAACACCTGAGCCAAGGCCAACTCCGCATCCAAATCCCACGCCAGGGGTGCGCCCCAGTCCAACACCTAAGCCAACTCCTGCGCCACGTCCCGCTCCGAGCGCGCGACCCAGTCCAGCACCAAGACCAGCTCCCGCGCCACGTCCGGCGGTGCAACCCTCGCCTCGTCCGGCGCCTAAACCCAAGCCGAAGCCTAACAACAATCCGGCAGCGCAGCCGCAAAATTGAGGGAATGCACGAGTCCGGATTGTTTATTAAAACCTGCTACGGGACATAACCTGAAAGCGACGATTGTGGTCGCGCAATTCAGCTACGGTTGCGAAGTCGTCCAGTCAATGATAACTTGAGAGTTCTCCTGGCGGCCCAGACGTCAGAATTGGGGTGTGCCGCAATGGCGCACTATTCGTGGATCTCCGCGTGACTCGCTGGTTCGGAAACGAAGAACAATTACCGAAAGGACGTCTCGCTGTTTTTTCTTATGCGGCGGCAGCATTAACTATTTTGCTGCTGGCGGGATTCTGGAAGCTCCAAGTTCTGGAGACGGGCCACTTCACCGACCTCGCCGAACGGAACCGAATTCGCACGGTACCCATCATGGCCCCGCGCGGGCGCATGTTGGATCGCGAAGGCCGCGTCCTGGTGGATAACTATCCCTCGTTTAGCATCCTGCTCTTGCGTGAGGATTCCCATCTTCTGGAGAACACACTGCCCCAGGTTGCCGCCGGATTGGATCTGCCTGTTGACGATCTTCGAGAGCAAATTACTGCCGCTGCCGCGGAGCCGAAGTTCCAACCCATCGTGATCAAACCTGAAGCCACGCAGGCCGATATTGCCTTCGTGGAATCACATCGCGCGGATTTGCCAGTACTTGAACTTCTGATGGTCCATCGGCGGCGCTATCCCAGCGGCGGCTTTTTATCGCACGCCATCGGATACGTAAGTGAAGTGAACCAACAACAGCTCGCCGAAAGCAATGGCCGCTATCGTCCCGGCGACATCACTGGCCGCTCGGGCCTGGAACGTGAATACAACGACGTCCTGATGGGCGCCGACGGCAGCCGTCGTGTAATGGTGGATAGCATGGGAAAGGTGGCGAGCACGCTGGAGGATACCGAAGCCGTTCCCGGACAATCCATACAACTGACCATCGATTACGATCTGCAAGCCATTGCCGAATCAGATCTGGGTGACAAGCAGGGCGCCATTGTGGCTTTGGACCCTCAGACCGGAGAAGTGCTGGCTATGGCCAGCCATCCCGCGCCGGATCCCAATGATTTTGCGGTACGAATTTCATCAGCTCAGTGGAAGAGTCTTACCGACGACCCCGAGCATCCTCTGCTGAACCGTGCAATACAAGCACAGCTTGCGCCTGGATCGGTGTTCAAAATTATCGTGGCTACGGCGATGTTGGAATCCGGGACACCTGCTGAGGATTTCACGGTCAGTTGCCCCGGTTACGCGGATTTCTATGGCCGCACTTTCCACTGCTGGCAAAAAGGTGGACATGGCTCCGTTGATTTGCACAAGGCCATCGTGCAATCGTGCGACGTGTTTTTTTACAACGTGGGAAAGCGCCTGGGAATTGACCGAATCTATCAATACGCCACGGAGCTTGGACTGGGCCGTCGCACGGGCATTGACTTACCCGGCGAACAGCCCGGATTCATTCCCTCGCCGGCGTGGAAAGAGCGCGTATATCACCAGCAATGGTATCCCGGCGAAACTATATCGGTATCCGTGGGCCAGGGCGCCGTAGTGACCACTCCGCTGCAAATGGCCTATTCGATTGGTGGCATCGCAATGGGTGGTACCTTTGTCCAGCCACATCTTCTGAAGGATTTCCCGTCGGTGCATACCCAGCGCGTGCCCTTGCGTGAAGAGACTATTCAGCGGGTAACCGACGGGATGTTTGGCGTAGTGAACGAAGGTGGAACAGCGGCGACGTCGCGTTTGCCGAATATTGAATTGTGCGGCAAGACAGGGAGTGCCCAGGTGATCGGCTATGATACGCGCGACCGCCTGGGAAAAGCGGCTGAATTTAAAGAGAACGCCTGGTTTGTGGGTTATGCACCGCGGCGCAATCCAGAGATAGCTGTGGCCGTAATTATTCAGGGCGGCGGACATGGGGGGACGGTAGCCCCGGTGGCGGCGGACATCGTAAAGGCATATTACGAGAAGAAACAGCACCGGCAGCAAAACCAGACCGCGGTTAATTTTCTTTCCCGGACAGAGCCCGCCACCATGGTAGCCACGATGGAGCCTCGCTAATGCCCGAACGGCCCAAGTTCGGAGATTTTGACTGGTGGCTGATGGGCATTGTTGGGGCGATCTGCACGCTGGGCCTGTTGCAGATTTATTCAGCCACTCACAATGGGAACCTGGCTGGAATGCAATGGAAACAGTTGATTTGGATAGGAGTTGGCATAACGGGAATGCTGGTGTTCATGCGCCTGGATTACCACGCGATGCTGGAACAGGCTCCCTTGCTTTACATTATCGGCATCGCGGCATTGCTCGCTGTGCTGGCAATGGGCCATACACGTTTTGGGTCGCGCCGTTGGGTGGTAATCGGAGGCGTGTTTTTGCAGGTGTCAGAAGTGATGAAGTTGATTATAATCATTGTGCTAGCCCGTTTTTTTAGCGAGGTTCGCACGGAAGAGCTGACCCTGCAGGATTTGGTCAAAGCGGGAATTCTAGTAGCCATCCCGGCGCTCTTGATTTTGGTCGAACCAGATTTGGGAACGGCACTGGCGCTGCTCCCCGTAGCCGGCGTGGGGATATATCTGGCCGGAATGCGGCGAAAACACACCCTGACGGTTGTTGCGCTACTTCTAGTTTTATCGCCTGTCGCGTGGCACCTTAGGACGCATCTAAAGCCTTATCAGCAGCAGCGCATCGAAACTTTTCTTCACCCGGAGGAAAGCCCGCGAGGATCCGGCTATCAAATCCTGCAATCGGAGATAGCGGTCGGATCGGGGGGTCTCTGGGGGAAGGGATTCGGGAAAGGCAGTCAGAATCAACTGGGCTTCGTACCCGTGCGGTATTCGGATTTTATCCTCGCGGCATTGGCCGAGGAATTTGGCTTCGCCGGCGTGCTCGTTGCGCTGCTTTTATATCTGGGGCTGGTATGGCGGCTGGTGGAAAGCGCCCAGAAGGCCAAGGATCGCGCGGGAATGTTCCTAGTAATGGGTGTCGCGGCAATTCTCGGTTTTCATGTGCTGGTGAATGCCGCGATGGTTATTGGCTACATGCCGGTGACCGGGATTCCGCTTCCATTGATGAGTTATGGCGGATCCTCCACTGCGTTTGTGTTTTTGGCGCTGGGCCTGGTGATGAACGTGCGGATGACGCGGTTCGTCAATTGAGCCCGGCTCAGTTCAGAAAAATGGATTTGAAAAAATCAGTTTAGAAAAGACAGACATTAATGAACTTTCAATTCAGCGCCGCGGATATTCCCAAGGGAAACAGCGGCAAGCATCGCATGACGGAAGAAGCAAAGAATCTTCATTCCGGACCGACGCCGCGCACCAAGTGCGCAACCGGTTGCCTAGGCGAGGTGCGCGTGCTGGCACGCAGTGCCGCCGGGGCACGATGCACAACGAGGAGATGGAATGGCAAAGGAAATGGTAATTTCCGCAGCCCCGCACGAGACGCGGGTCGCGATCCTGGAAGATGGGCAGCTTTTTGAAATTTATGTCGAAAGGCAGAAAGAGTTTGCCCTTGTCGGGAGTATCTACAAAGGAAAAGTAACCAGAGTTTTACCGGGGATGCAGTCGGCATTTGTTGAAATTGGCCTGGACACGGATGCGTTCCTTTACGTCAGCGATTTTCTGGAAGATGTCGAAGAATACGACCAGATCGTCCACACTGTTGAGGATAAGGTCCAGCGCATGGAGGACCAAGGGGGGGAAGCCCTGTCGTCCGTGGAAATGGCCCAGGGCGCGGCATTTGAGCNNCGAAATAGAAGCTCGACCCACGGTCGTCGCTCCCCCAACGGCTGCTTCCTCGCAAACGGATTCGATTTCGCGTCCGCAAAATACGGTATCGCGTTCCAACGATCGCGATCGGGGCGGATTTGGCGGCAGGGGACGGCCTGGACGCCACGGGCGTCGCGGAGGCAGACGAGACCGGGAGCTGCCTTCCTCGAAATTCGCCAGCCAGTACGTGCCGGACGTTGGCACAGCCGATGCGACCGGCCCCTCCATCGAAAATCACGAGCCCATCATTCTTCCCGGCGAATCGCTGGCTAAATATCAAAGCCGGCCACAAGGGATAAGTCCCGCCGAAGGATCTGCCCAGACATTTGTCGCTCCGTCCGATAGCGGCGTGGTGGATGTCCCTGGCGCAATGCCAGATTTGCTGCCGCCCACAAATCTCGAACGGATTTCAGGAGCCAGCTTTGAGGAGTCTCCGGTATATGAGCGACCAATAAGCGAAGAAAGGCCTCATGAAGCAAATGGAGCGGCCTCCAGAGAGACTCCTCGTGAACAATCGCGAGATCGGAACGCGCCTTCGTCTCGAGGAAGAGACGAAGGAAGGCGGAATCGCTTTCGCCGGCCGGAAAGAGGCGCGCCGCAGCGGCGTCCCATGTCATCCGGCACTCCCGAGGATCCATCCTCCCCGATAGAAATGTCGCCCGGAGGACACCTAGAACCATTGCCGGGCGAATCCATCGCTCGAGCGAAGGCCGCGCCTACCGCGGAAACATTTTCCCCTGCCGAGGAAAAAATCGGCCAGAGTTCCGCTCTGCAACATGAGGAAAACGGAGAGGCTTTCCCTTTGCGGAAAGAAACAGCACTCTTCCCCGCGCCGGAGAGCAGTGGAAGCAATGGTGAAAGCGAAGCGGCGGACCACCGTATTAACAACAGCGACAAAAGAGATGATCAATACGGTCGCCACGACCGCTATGACGATGAGTCGCGCGGAAATTTGATCGAAATGCCTGCCACGCCGGATACCAGCGGCGAGATGGAAAGCGCCGAGGCCTCCGTGGAGCTTGGCGAGATGGAGCAGACATCCAGTGCGTCTGGCGATCCGGTTTCTGATGGGTCATCGGATTCATTGTTTGATGAGACGGCGAATCCGCAGGTCGGTGTAGATGAGGATGGCGGCGAGGCAGGCGGTCCCGAATTCCTCGCCGAGAACGGCAACCGCGAGCCGGATTCCGGCCAGCCGCCCATGCAGGCACGGGTACGCAATGATTTTCGTGCACGCATGCAGCAGCCCGGGCGGCGCGGGAGACCCGACCGCTCCGATAACCGCTCCGGCAGGCCCGTGAGGCGCGACAATCGGGGGAGCAGCCAACGCGATAGCCGTCCCCAACAGGGCCGTCCGACCCAGCCTCATCGCCCGCAACTTATCGGCGAGATGTTGAAAGCGGGCGAGGAAATCATCGTCCAAATCGCTAAGGAACCTCTGGGCAAGAAAGGCGCGCGCATCACAAGTCACGTCGCGCTGCCCGGCCGTTTCTTGGTGTACATGCCGACTCTTCACCATACCGGTGTATCACGCAAAATCGCCTCGGCGGAGGAACGCGTGCGTCTCCGGCACCTGGTGAGCGATGCGCAGGGCGCGGCGAGCGGCGGCTTCATCGTTCGCACC
>PKXT01000112.1 GCA_003133505.1 Acidobacteriota bacterium | reverse complement strand
CATTCCGTCGTGCAACTCCTTGGGGTCAAAAAGGAAATTCCTGGTTGATCCTTTCTTCAATCCACAATTCGCTTGATTGTTACCAGGGCCAATGCTACGGTATACCGCATGTGGCAGGCCGTCTATCAATCCCACCATCACCTCCGGAGGATGCGATGAGCACAAGAATCCGAGAAGGTAAACAGGCCAAGCGGCAGGGGCCAAGTTTGTTGGACGAAGTGTTGGAACGGCGGATGCTGTTATATGTGCTAGCTGCGGGAGCCACTCTCGCGGGTGCTTCGGCTACGCAAGCCAAAGTAGTCGTCACGTCGAGCACGGCGGTCCTGACCCTCGGTGGGAGTCCATTGCAAATTGATTTGAACAACGATGGGATGACCGATTTCTCTTTGTATGACGGCGGAAGTTTTTGTACTGGATCAGGATCAGGGAAATGTTTTCTGAAAGGCGGCGTGCGGCGGCCGCCGAATGGGTCTACTAGATCCGTTACTTACATGACCATGCGGGGAGCCCAAAGTTCAAATGAAATGCTGCAGAATCAGAACTATGCAGGTCCAGCGGCGCTCATTAACGGCGCAAGGATTGGGAGTGGCCTGGTTTTCGGGAAGGGCGGACTAATGGAAGTGTCGAGCCACGTTCAAAATGCTCCACGCGAGCGTGGGGGGCTGAGTTTTTCGAACGTTATCCAGCGTTATATGGGAGTGCGGTTCCTGATTAACGGCCAAGTGCATTATGGGTGGATCGGTTTCCGCAGCGTCAGCCATTTCACGGCAACGTTGATGGGCTGGGCGTACGAGACTCAGCCCAACACGCCCATTCGTACCGGAATAGCAATTTCGGGTTTGGCGCGTTCCGTTGAACCCACTTCGCTCGAACTGCTAGCCGCCGGCCATGTGGCGATAGCCGATCGGCGCCGCCGCATTGCCGGTTAAGCGAACCTCTTCTGGCGTTGCACGCCGCTGGATTTTTTGCGCTACGCGCCAGTAGAGCATTTGGGATTATCCCTCCCGGCCATCCTTAGTCCTTCGCCAAAAATGCTATCCGCGCCAGGAACAGGTTCAAGTCACAGCTGAGTTTTGGCGTGGGACCGCACAATTGCGTCTCGAAAATTGAAGCGGCCCTGGCCCGCAATCTGAACAGCAACACCCGACAACGGTTCCGCCTTTCTTAATATGCTCGCCTCCATTTTCGAGGGCTATGCAGCCCGTTCGTAGCGATGATGCAAGTTATACTCTCTCATTCTGGGGACGGAGGCAGCTCCTTCTGGTGTGCGCGGCTAGGGCCGTGATGAATGGACCAGAATGGAGTGTCAACGCAGGCGATTCAGAGGGCGTTCCTCAGCCGCCCAGAATTCTGAAATCAATCTCTACGAGAAAAATTCTTTTATCAGTCTCCTCATTGTGAGGATTGTTCGCTTGCCCAAAAACACCTGATTTTGAGGCGGTCCAAAGCGCAGTTTTGGGCAAGCAATTTGCTAGGAAATTCGGGAGGTCACGAAATGGGGATTGTGGGCAAGGGAGGGTTTTTGGGCAAGGCCCAAAGCGCGCGCTGGGCCGTACCCTTGCCAAGACCCAACTCGGCGCAAATGGTTGCCCAAGCTCGATTGTTTGCAGAATCTTGGAAATCCCGATCACTATGGCTGTGAATCGTAGGTTTCCCCCCCCCGAAGCATCTAAAGCGACAAATGTATTCTAGTGCGGATACAGACTGGAGAAACATGCAGGTATGAATAACGGCCGTGAATTTCAGCGAGGGAGGAGTGCTTAGGGGGCATCCCATTTCCCCCGCTGGCGCTTACCGCTGGCCGACATCTTACTGGCTGTTCGTCGCGGAAATGATCTTGAGCCTGACCGCGGTTCCCGCGCTCTCCTGGACGCTCACTTCCGCCCCTAGGTTGTCGATGGCCTTCAGGAACTCGGGGTCACGGTATGCGACATCCTGACCGCCTTCCCAAGCGAAGACCTTGTAATCGCCGGGCGCGATGCCCTGTAATTTGAAGCCACCATATTGGTCGGTCGTACTTTCCTTATACAAGCGGATTTGCTTCCGTTGACCGGGATCGGGAACGAGGACCACCATAGCGCCGGCCATGGGCTGGTCGTCGTTATCAGCAACGGTGCCGCTCACGAAACCACCAGCGGCGCTGACCACAATATCGAGGCTCCCGCGCGGCGCGCCCGCCGTTAAATCCAAACCATCCTGCAAGACGTCCACACCCGCGATCTTCGTGGATTTCAGATAACAGGTGGAGCAAGTGGGACGCACGTCAACCTGATAAATGCCCGGTGGGACATTCTTTGCAACGAAGGTTTCATCCGCGTTAAGCGGCGCGCTCCTCCCTGGCGAAAACGAATCATCGCCCGAACGCAGCCACACGCTGGTTTCCAAGGGCCGCGCATCCGCCTGGCCAACATAGATCACCCGCCCTGGCACGCTAACTCCTGGAGAAACGACCAGACTCAGATTATCAACCGCAGTGGTTCCCACGTATACGTTTTGCCGCGCGAAATATTGCCTGGACTGGTCCTCAAGATTCGCCACCACTACATAAGAATCTGGAATCACGTTATCAATCTCAAACGAACCATTGGCGTCGGCGACCGCGTTGAAAGGATTCAGGCCAAGCACGGCGGATACAGGGTCCGAGGGCTGCAACGCCACGGATGAACCCTTCGCGGGCCTCCCCGTCGTGGCATTGAGCACGGTGCCCCGCACTGATACAACATGATTCGGGACCAGGACGAAATCAATAGAAGACATTTCCTGCCCCGCAGCTACATCTATTAAAGAGGCGTGTGCCACATCATCGGCCCCCGGATAAAATATGGGGACGTACTTCCCTCCACTGCCAGCATTTTCCTGCGGTGTCTGGGGCGAGTAGTTTGCGACGGCATAGTAGCGCCCGGGTGTAAGGTCGAAGACCCTATATTCGCCGAGATCGTTGGTGTCCGCTGGAAGCTCATCGCGCGAGATGCGTATGCTTCCATGAACGCTCGAGCGCTTGAGGACCTGGACTTCAACATGGGGAAAGGGATCTCCGTTTTCGTCGGTGACGCGCCCGGATATTACGCCGCCGGACTGCAAGCGGAACAGTAGATCTCCCATGTCCTGGCCCGCGGAAAGCGCAAGAATTGCCCCCGT
>PKXT01000288.1 GCA_003133505.1 Acidobacteriota bacterium | reverse complement strand
ACTTTTTCAGAGATTCCCTAGGCCAAATTGTCATCCTGAGCGCAGCGAAGGATCTGCATTTTGATTTCTTGGCTTGTGTAGCGTGCACTTTATGCACCATATGCGAGAGCACAAACCGGACGCCTTTCACCCCGCCAAGACCGACAACACTGGCCCCAGATAGGCGCATTTGTGTTCGGCACGAGAACCTTGCATGGTCCTGTATTGCCCTGATCCTTTCCACAATTACTATTACCGAGGGTAGAGACGTAAACCCGTTAGCCGATTCGGTCCACTAAAGGAGCCTCCGAACGAGCCGTCGATCGAAGGGCGAAATTGGCACCCTATGAAGGTCGGTTCTCCAATCAATAATCCACCTGGCGGCCCGAGGAGCTCTCGCCAACCGAAGCAGCTTCACTGTCAATAGTGCTCTCATATCCACATATCGCGTCCGAGCCACCGGATCATAGCGGGGGTCCAGCCGGGCCTTGTATCGCACAGGAGCATCCGCGAATCTGCGGATGCGTTCGATCAACCTCACCACATCGGCTAAGTGATTCCGCATTAATCTGCTTGCCGACTTTCGCACATCGCCGAATTCCTTATCCCCGTAGCTCGAATACACAATAGTTGCAGCCCGAAGAAGCGGGGGCGAAAACGAAGCCCCCTTATTATCAAAACATCGCCTTAGCAAAGGAAGAGATCGACCGTCGCCAAACCTCAAAATGAGAAGGGGCGCCAGTGCCCTGCAGTCAGCCGCCCCCCCACCCTGCTCTTACCGCACAGAAATGTGCGCGCCCAAGATCGGATTTTGCTTGCTTCAGATTTATCTGCCTCAAGACGCAAAAAACTCTCCATCAGCGCGACATTGACATCTGGGTAAATTTGCTCCTCCTCTTGCATCAAGAGTTCGGCCCATCTCAGATACTCATCGACCGACCCGGAGCAGCGCATATAGTCGCAAACTCGGTGCGCTAACTCTGGTTTTGCTAGCACGTCGCGGAGTGCGCGCCTCCGAAAAAAGCGAAGGCGCGCAAATCCGGCTAATCTGTACAGCCTCTTTAATATCTTATCGAATTCACCAACTCCTTCATGCGTCTGCGCCTTCGACCATATCTGCCTCAACTGCCTAGACAATGCCGCTCGCTGGGTGCGCGTTGTGGCTGCCTTCGCCGCAGCGTCGGCCCTATCGAGCATTTCATTGAGGTCCAAGTGAAAATGACGGCGAGCGTCGCGCAATTTGAATATCTTGGATTTCTTAGCATTCGGCGCAAGATGCAGCCTTGCAATGGACTTACCCGCTGCCGAAAGAACTCGCAGTCCAGCCGCCTTGGATTGAACCCCGAGATTCTGGTCGTCCATCCAGCGGACGTAGTTTTCCTCGCCAACAAGTCCGACCATAACGTCGTCATGACCAAACAATGTCATGTGAGCTAGAGTTCGCGAACAATCGAATTCGTCCACTGGAAGGCTGATACCGTGAGAGCTTGTGAAGTCGTGGCGGATAGAAAGGCGCTCAAGCAAAAAGAATAAGAGCCCAAGCGTGCGCGGAGCGACGGAAAGCCCCCGCAGCGTTTCCTCTATGTGTGAATGCAGGATGCTGTCAAAGAAGTTCGTAATATCCGTGACGACAAGGTACGGATGTACAGCTTGGAGGAGCAACTGTTTCCTATATTGTGTATATCGCAGCCAATTATAAAAACTGCGTTGGCCCGTCATTCTGTACTGTGCAGCCCAGCTTATCTGTTGCATTGCTTGCCGCTGAGCAATGTTTTGCGCCCGCTGCAAGTGCTCCCTTTTGAAGTAGACATGCTTGTGCTCCCTCTTAATGGCCTTGAGGTAGAGCGCATCCACTATCGTGCGGTAGAGAACGAGATCAGGGATCGCAGGTTGGGTCATCGTACGGCTGAAGCCGTTGGATTTCCCAAGGGTAAATCGCAATGGCGCCGACGGCTCGTACAGGCCACTCGAAATCTGATTAAGTAGGCGGAGAATCCATGTTTCTGGGTCGATATCATAATCGACGAAGTCAATCACGTCCCGAATTGACGCCTTCCTGATCTCGGTACGGACGACCTTCCATGTGCCCCACAGCGACGACTTGCTGATACCCCTGATCGCGGCCATTGTGTGGGCCACCTTATATCAAACGAGGCCGCCCGGTCTCGTTGACGCCTCCCAGTGCCGATGGCATAATCGCTGAACCGCTTTATTCCGTGGGGCCGTGGCGCAGTTGGGAGCGCGCCTCGATGGCATCGAGGAGGTCGTGGGTTCGAATCCCATCGGCTCCACCACTGAATTTCAAATTTGTGAACCGTCCAGCGTCAGGATTTTTTCGCATGTCCGCATCACCACATCGACGGCATGTAAGTGGCGTACCCGCCGCGCCAATTGCGCGTTAATTCCAATTTCTACTGGGAGAAGCCCAATGAATTGCATCGCCATGTTTTCTAAATTTAGGTCTGTTGCTGCGCGCGCGTTTCCAATCTTTGCGGCTTTGCTGCCTGCACTCTTGGCCATCGCGCTGTTTGTCATCCCAGCCTCCGTCACGGCCCAAAGCTTTTCTGGCGTGCTGACTTGGCATAACGACAACGGGCGCACCGGCCAAAATCTGGCCGAAACCGTGCTCACTCCTGTGAACGTCAATTCCGCTCAGTTTGGCAAAGCTTTCTCGTTTCCTGTGGAAGGTCAGGTTTACGCCCAGCCGCTCTATGCCCCCAACGTCACCATTGCGGGGAAGGGCAAGCACAATGTGATTTACATCGCCACCGAACACGACAGCGTTTATGCCTTTGACGCCGATGGCCTCAGCCAATCTCCCCTCTGGCACGTCACTTTCATTGACCCTCCCACCATTACCACCATGCCCTGCACCAGCGACATGCAGCCGGAATGTGACGTCACGATTCTGGACCCCGAGCACGGCATCACCGCCACTCCGGTAATTGACGCCGCCGCTGGAACCATTTTTGTTGTCGCCAAGACAGTGGAAAGCGGCGTCTATATGGAGAAGCTCCACGCGCTCGATATCACCACTGGCGCGGAGCGCACCGGCAGCCCCATAAAAATTGAAGCGACCGCTCCCGGCTATCCCACGGTGAAATTCAGCGGGCTAACGGGCGTCTCGCGGGCTGCGCTGCTATTGCTCAATCACACCGTGTACATTGGCTACGCTTCCAACGACGATGATCGCGGCTGGCTGATTGGCTACGATGCGGCCACACTGAAACAGACGCGCGTCTTTTGCGTTACGCCCACCGGCCAGCTTGGAGGCATATGGGGCGGTGGCGCGGGCCCCGGTGTGGACTCCGCCGGCAACATCTATTTCATGACCGGAAATGGCTCATTTGACGTGAATACCGGAGGCGCCAGCTATGGCATGTCCATGGTCAAGCTCGCCGTCAACGGAAGCGGCTTCACCGTCTCTGATTATTTCACGCCCTATAATGAGATGGAGCTTACCCGCAAAGACATGGACTTCGCCTCGGGTGGCTTGGTCGTTCTCCCCGATCAGCCCGGCGCTTATCCCCATGAAGTGACCGGCGGATTCAAGACCGGCCAGGTTTTTATGGTCAATCGCGACAATATGGGGAAGTTCAATTCCACCACCAACGACGTTGTGCAGACCATCCTTCCCGATAAGTGCGGTTTTTGGAGCAGTCCCGCATATTGGAACGGTCATATCTATCTGGCCGGTGGAGGCAGCACTCTTTTTCTCTTCGATCTAAAGACTGG
This sequence comes from Acidobacteriota bacterium, assembly GCA_003133505.1. GTDB lineage: Bacteria > Acidobacteriota > Terriglobia > Acidiferrales > UBA7541 > PALSA-278. Next base: position 4,935 of record PKXT01000288.1, on the reverse strand, counting down.
CCACTATGTAGTGCCTCCCGCGTCGCGCGCTTCCGAGCTTTACGATTACCCGGGCGCCACTCCTTCCATTTCCGCCAACGGCAATAGCGATGCCATCGTCTGGACGATTGAGAATCTGGCCGGCAATCCCAAGGACAATCCACCGGCTGTCCTTCACGCCTACGACGCCACCAATGTTGGCAGGGAACTGTACAACAGCAATCAGGTGATCACTCGCGATCAGGCGGGAGACGCCATCAAGTTCACTGTGCCCACCATCGCCAATGGCCGCGTTTATATCGGCACGCAAACCGAAGTGGACGTTTACGGCCTGCTGAATTAGCCGCGCCACATCCACAACATGCGGTCTTGCAATTCGCCCATTTCGCGGGACAATGGAAGTATGTTTCTTGTAACTACTGGATATGGCCTAAGTGGGCCGCCGGAGCCTTTCTCTTTGCGGCGTTCCGCGTCTAGTCAGAGACGGTGGGGAAGTCGTCGCGTGCGTTTTTTTACCGCTTCCATTACCGCTTTGGCCAACATCTGCACAGGCTTAGCGGCAACAAGCACGCGGATTTTTCGCCACCTGCAATGCGCAAATTTCGCGGTCTATAATCGCAATACGCCTTACAGCCGCAAAGTAATAAGTCTCATGGAATGTGCTAGTTACAGTTTTCTAACCGCAATAGAATTGCCTTTTCTGACACACGTTAATTTAGCCCAATTCCCGGCTCTGGCGTGCGGCGTCCATGTCTGATTTGCCTCCCCAATTCACTACCGTCGAGGAAGNNTGGCTGCGGAGAAAATTACCCCCGAAGCCGTCAATTTCATGGCCACTCACGGACGCGGCCTCATCTGCCTCGCGCTTACCGAGGAGCGTTGCGACGCGCTGGGTTTGCCGTTGATGTCCGCGCGCAACACCTCCGCCTTCGGTACGCCATTCACCGAATCCATTGACGCGGTGCGGGGGACTACAACCGGCATCAGCGCCGCCGACCGCGCCACCACCATCCTCGCNNTTTTTCCTCTGCGCGCGCGTCGTGGCGGAGTTCTCGTTCGCGCCGGACAGACCGAGGCGTCCGTGGACCTGGCTCGCATGGCCGGCCTCGCGCCCGCCGGAGTGATCTGCGAAATCATGAATCCCGACGGCACCATGGCCCGCACTCCCCAGCTCGCCGAATTCGCCCGCCTTCATGGGTTGAAAGTTTTGACCGTCGCCACTTTGATCCAACATCGCATGAGGCATGAACGTTGCGTGCGCCGCATCGCCGAATCTCCTCTGCGCACCGCCTATGGCGACTTTCGGATGATTGCCTATTCGAGCGGCGTGGATTCAGAAACCCACGTGGCCCTCGTTCGCGGCGAGCCTTCGGGCGATCCGCCCGCGCTCGTGCGCGTCCATTCTCACTGCCTGACCGGCGACGTTTTTTCAGCCGCTAGTTGTGACTGCCACGAAATCATGCGCGCCTCGCTCCAGGCTATCGCCGCGGAAAATCGCGGTGTGCTGGTTTATCTCCATCAAACCGGCCGCGGCTTTGGCATCGGCGCATCGCCGGATGGAAGTGACGCAGGTATGGGCGTCTCTCCGGAAACTCCCGGTGATCTGCCCGCGATTCTGGTTCATGGCCGCAACCTTCGCGAGATCAGTCGCGGCGATATTTCTCGTCGCGGTGGAGTCGAAACCGGCGCCCGGGATTCGCTCCGGGGCGACGAACCTCGGCTGCAAATTCGCGGCCCCGTCCAGCATGAGAGCGGCATCGGCGCGCAAATATTAATTGATCTTGGGTTGAAGCGCATCCGTGTGCTCACCAACCATCCCCGCCGCCTGGTCGCCCTCGAAGGCTACGGCTTGGAAATTGTGGAGCAGGTTCCTCTGCGCTTCACTACTCAAGAGAGTTCGCGTCAACGCTTATAAAGCGCTCGGTGCTGAAGTCCGTTTTACTTACGAGCCTGGATTTGGACTCGGCGCCGCGTTCGCGGGCTGGGAAGCGTCGGGATGGCCTGACGCAGGATTGTTGGCAGGCTTCGGTTGCATTGATCTCTTCGGTGGCGTTGCTTTTGGCGAATTTGGATTCGCGTTCGAAGATGACGTCTTAGTTGACGATGTTGATGTCGTTTTGGGTTTGGGCTTGAGGGGCTGAGTGTGCGTCGGGGTTGAACTGGTGGTGATGTAAGGCCGCAGCAGAGCCACGCGTTTTTTCGACATCCCGTGGACCACCAGAAGGTAGTTAACACTGCGGAACTGGCCGTTCTTCCGGCGAAACTCCAATATCGCCTCAGCTCGCGTCGGCCCAATGCCGGGCAGGGTCATTAGATCGTGTAGGGAAGCGGTGTTTAGATTACCGGATGCGCCGGAGGCTCTTTTTTCGCCGCCAGCGGAAACGCGAACGCGAGAAATAGGGTAGCCAGCAGTCCCGCGGACCTTGTCGAAGCCGTCATAACGCCTCAACAATAAGCATTGCTGTTGGATAAATCAAGCCCGAAATATTTTGTCATGCGAAAAGCCAGCTTCAGCGTTGGCTGCCATAACGTATCACGCCACGCGCTGCCCGTCCGCGCCCCACCCCTCCACTTCGCCGAAAAGCGCGGCCTGATCGCGTAGTTCAGCGGCATCTCCCACGATGATGATTTGCTCATTGGGGGAATCGAAATAGCGCCGTGCCGCTGTCATAACATCGTCCGCCGTAAGCGTCTGGATTTTTTCGCGATACGTTTCCAGGTAGTCTTCAGGCATCTCGTCCAAATAAACGCTGGAAATCTGGCTCATTACGCCTTCGAGCGTGGCCACCCCCAGCGAAAACGCTCCAGTCATGTAATTCTTCGCGTCGGCCAGTTCGTCGGCCCCAACCGGTAGAGACCGCATCCGGTCCATTTCGTAGAACATCTCCGTCAGGGTTGCCGCCGTCACTTCGTTGCGCACTGCCGCGTAAATGGAGAAGTAGCCATATTGCCGTAACGCGTGGGCGCTGCTGCGCGGACTGTAGGTGTAGCCCTTCTGCTCGCGGATATTCATCACCAGCCGCGAATTGAAAGCGCCTCCGAATAGCGAATTGGCCAGTGTCAGCGCGCGCCAGTCGGAATGCTGTCGAGTGATAGACCGGTTGCCCAATAGAATTTCCGCCTGCACCGCGCCGGGCAGATTCACCAGATAAACCTTGCGCCCATTCAGCGTGGGCGGTGCGTTGGTGTTGGAGGGCATAGGCGCTGGCGATTGCCAGTTGCTGAAATGTTTTTCCACTAGTTCGCGCATGTGCGCAACTTCGAAATCACCGGCGGCAACGAATAGCGCTTCGCCCGGCCCATAATGTTCCCTGTAGTACGACGTCAAATCTTCGCGGCGATAGGCTTGCAGTTCATTCTCCGTCGGCGCGATGCGCGAGTAGGGATGCTTGCCGAAGAGCGTGTGCCGCAACCTTTCACCGCTTAGGAATCCCGCCGTGGTGCGCGAAACGCGCAACTCCTCCAAACGCTGCCGGCGCTCGCGTTCGAATTCACCTTCAGGAAACGAGGCGTGCCTCGAAAGATCTGAAATCATCTCGATGATGCCGGTTAGCGATTCGGAAATGCCCGAAATCGCAATGGCGCTAGTATCGGCGCCGGCTGATGCTCCCAAATCCGCGCCCATGCGGCGCAAGTCATCGTCAATTTGGCGCTCTGAGCGATTCTCCGTTCCCGCGCGCACCGCCGTCGCGGTCATTTCGGCCAGTCCGGGTAATCTCGCCACCGCATTCCCGCTGCGTAAGAAAAGCTCCATGCGAACGCGCGGAAAGTTGCGCCGTTCCACCAGCACAACCTGCAGCCCGTTGGGCAGTCGGAACACGTTTCTTGAGGGCCATGCCACAGGACGAGGCGGCCCCAATGCGGGCACCCTAGCCCGCGATTGCGCGGGTGATTCAACGNNTTCAACGAACGAAGATGCGGTCGTTGCCGAAACGGTCATCGCGCCCCTCCATTTATTTCAGCGGACGCGCCCACAGTCGCCGTTTCCCCAGCCGCAGCATTGGCGTTTCCGGCTGCGGTGTCTCTCATGCTGGCGGGCGTGCGAAACAGCACAGCGCGATTCTCCGGCCTTAATATTTTTCGAGCCACGTTGCGAACGTCCTCCGCTGTCACTTTCATAAACCCATCCAGCACCGTATTGACCCGGCTTGGGTCATTGTCAAAAAGCGAAAAACACGCCAGGCTGTGCATCAATCCGAAGCGCGGGATATGCGCGCCCATTCCTCCTTCCAGATTGGTGGCGTAATCCGCGGCAAACTTCACCTTCACCGGTTCCAGATCATCGGCGCTCACCCCGTTTTTGCAAATCTCCTGGATGACTTCATCGTATGCGGCCAGCGTCGCCTCCGACGAGTACTCGGGTTTGTGAAAAATGGACGTAACCATTAGCGTGGGGCCGTTGTAATCGAAAAGATCGCCGACCGGATAATTAATCCCTCCGCCGCTCTCCACAGCGATTTGCCGCTCAAGCACCAGATTGCGATGGACGCGACCGGCCCGCCCTCCATGAAGCGCCTGATCCAGTATTCCCGCGGCGTACCAATCGGCGGTGTTCCGCGGGGGCGCATCATAGCCGATCGCCATTACCGGCAGCGTGCCGAATTTTTCCTCTACCCAGCCCCGGCGCTCATGCGTTGGCGGCGCTTCGGAAACATCGGCATTCAACGGCAGAGGGGCGGCGGGAATGTTGCCGAAATATCTCCGTGCCAGCGNNGGGCGCATAGTACGTGCGGAAGAATTCCTGCACGTCCGCAAGCGTGGCCGCGTCTAAATCCGCAAAATCGCCGTAGAAATTGTGAGCGTTGGCCCAGTTGCGAAAGGCTACTGGCGGCAAATCCAGCCAGGGGAAACCACCGTAAGGCTGATTCATCACATTAACGCGAACTTCCTCCTTCACCACGTCGCGTTGATTGCGCAAATTGTCATCGTCAACATGCAGAGACCTCATGCGGTCCG
>PKXT01000243.1 GCA_003133505.1 Acidobacteriota bacterium | reverse complement strand
CTCGCCATACAGCTTCACATCTTTAATCGTCTCCCGCCGGTACGCCTTGAAGGTTGTCCCAAAATCGTGAATGTCCACACCCGAAAGCTTGGCCATTATCCAGTTGGCGATCCGCGAAGGAATTCGCCGCAGCAGTAAATTATCCACGCGGTCGCGACGCCATCCGCTGACAATATCCGCGTCGCTTGCTTCCATCCTGTCCAGCAGCAGGGGGATTTCGCCGGGATCGTGTTGCAGATCCCCATCCATCGAAAGGATGATGTCGCCGGCCGCGTGATCAAAGCCCGCCGCCAGCGCCACCGTTTGCCCGTAATTGCGCTTCAAACGCACGACCACCACGCGCTCGTCGAGTTCCGCAATGTCCGCCAGGATTTGCGGCGTCGCATCTCCGCTGTGGTCGTCCACGAAGACGAATTCCACCGGCTCGTATCGCTCCGTCATCACCTCGGAAAGCTGGCGGTACAGCTCCAGCACGCTATCCTGCTCGTCGTGAAACGGCACGACTATGGAATACTTGGGCCGCCGATATTCTATTTCGTCCATTCACCCATCCATTTGTGCGTAACTGATTAGTTTGATGCAGTGTCGTGCTACAACGTCACGCAACGAAGCCGTCATCAGCGCTGCCATTTCCGCCGCCCGCTCTTCGCGCAATCGCGTTCCCGCCTTCAGCAAATCCTCGTCGTTTTCCCCTGGATGGCACATCAATTCGCTCACTCCGTCGGGAAGATTCTCCAAAAATTGCATCAGCCCCAACGCATCCAGGTGTCCCGTTGCCGCGAAGCCGTAAAACCTCTCAGGGGAGCTTAGTCCGTACTTCAGCGACAGTTGGTCGAATAATGGCCTTGTCAGGTGCGCAGCCAGCGCCCCGGCCATCTGCCCCACCCCTCTAATCTTACGGTTGCTGCCCGTAATTTCTATCACATTCGCGGGAGATTCGTAAGGTTTTCTCCATTTCCGCATCCCGGTCTCCGCCATCGCCTGGGCTATTGCCCGCATCACCGTCGGATGGCAGTGTGTGTGCTTATGACTGTCGCAATGGGTTGGCTCAATGCCCGCCGCCTGGCACGCTCCCTGGCTCTTTTCAATCTGCGCCCGTAATTCCACTACGATGTTCCGTTGTGACACATGTCCTAGCGTGATTTTCCCCACCAAGGTTCCAACGGTTGCCGGCAGCCTCCCATCTTCGCCAGCCAGCCGCCCAACATCTTTAGTATTTCCCGTGATTCGTCCTCCTACTAGCACCAAATGGCAGCCTACTCCGAGACCCGGATTTTCGGATGCCCGTCTCACCGCATCCTGAAATCCTGCCGCATTAGCCATTAGCGTCGTACTGGTGAGAATTCCTTCCCGATAGGCCCGGCAAATTCCCCGGTTTACCCCTGGCGTCAGTCCAAAATCATCGGCATTCACGATCAGTTGCTTCATGGCGCCAATCATCTTACGTGAACGTTCCACTCAGAAGACCGGGGACCCGGCCGGGTACGCTGACGAGCAAAGCCTTTTCCGCTATTCGCTTCCTAGCCGCGATGTAACCTCGCGTCAATACATTCATCCCCTGAAGATTTCCCAGCTTTTTCGATTTTCCTGCATTGGCGCTCGGGTAGGCCATCTGAAAAGAAAAGACTTCCGGAGTTTTCAACACTTCTGTTGAAAACCTTGTGGAAATTCCCGCTTTCCAATTGTTAAAACCGCGTGAATGAATCGCTTATCCTCTTTGCACAATCCTGGGGCAAATCTAAACTGGAATTTTGCTTCGCGGAAATATCCACATCAATACCAATGCGCGGGCGGTTCCAACTGAATCGCAATTGTTTTTTGTTCTTCTTCGATGTCAAACCACTGCCCAAAAGTTTTTTTGCCTTCCGCCACCACTTGGACCATGATCTTGCCCTGCGGAATTTTCGGTCCCTTTACCCGTCCGTCCTCATTGGTCTTCAAATCCAACTCGATCAATTTTCCGTTCTTGCCGGGAAACCGCACATAAACGCTCGCATTGCCCACTGGCTTGTCGCCTCTTTGCGTCGTCACCACGATTTCGAGCTGCGTCTCTGCCCGCCCTTTGTGCGCCTGGGCCTTCGCTTGCCACGGCATTGCCAAACTAATCCATGCCGCCACAACGACCGCGCTTTTCCGTAATCCCGCCATCCTCATTTGACCCTTTCCGCACGCCTGGGCTACCTTCTACAGGTAACGCGAAACCAAATTCCGCCTGGCCGCCACGTGCGCCAGCGCACTACACTCGATTGTATAACGGGTCCGCTTTCCGGCGGACGGCAGTTTGGGCTTTGGCCATTGCTCGCGACATTTTGGCTGAAGCTGGCGGGGTTCTCGTGGTTCCGCCATGGCCGGCGATTTTTCCCGCAAATGATTTTCGGAGGATTTTTCCATGGGATTCTCAACGGACGCCATTCATGTCGGCCAGGAGCCTGATCCCGCCACTGGCGCAATCGTCGCGCCTATCTACCAGACCTCCACTTACGTCCAGCCCGCTCTCGGCCAGGACAAGGGCTACGACTACGCCCGCACTAATCATCCCAACCGCAAAGCCTTGGAACGCACTCTCGCCAAGCTCGAAGGCGGCACCGCAGCCTACGCTTTCACCTCCGGCATGGCCGCGATTGACGCCATCTTCCGCCTCCTGCGCCCCGGCGATCACACCATCCTCTCGCAAGCGGTTTATGGAGGAGTCTTCCGCCTCAGCACCCAGCTTCTGGAAGATTTCGGCCTGCAATTCACTTTCCTCGATACTTCCTGCCTGGATAACATTGCCCGCGCGCTAAAGCCCGAAACGCGTATGATTTACATCGAGACGCCCACCAATCCCACCATGAGCGTCACCGACATCGCCGCCGTCGCCAAGCTCGCCGCGCAATACACGCGCGACCAAAACGCCAAAGACGCCAAAGGCATGACCATCGTTGTGGACAATACCTTTCTCAGCCCTTATTTTCAGCAGCCTCTCGCCCTCGGCGCGCATATCGTCGTCCATTCCATGACCAAATACCTCAACGGCCACAGTGNNCGCGGCATCAAGACCCTCGCCGTCCGAATGGAACGCCACAACTTAAACGGCATGGCTATCGCCCGCTTCCTCGAATCCCATCCCAAAGTAAAAACCGTCATTTATCCCGGATTGCGCGTCCACCCCGGGCACGAAATCGCCAGCC
>PKXT01000179.1 GCA_003133505.1 Acidobacteriota bacterium | reverse complement strand
ATTCAGGAGCTGCTGGGCCACGTTTCGCTTTCCACGACGCAACGATATACTCATGCGACCATCAATCAGCTCATGACCGTTTACGACAAAGCCCACCCGCGGGCGTGAGTTGCATCGCGCGTAATCCCGGAGAACAGATGCTCCCCGGGGCTGCACCGACCGACGTGTATGATATTTTGTCCGACACAAAATGGAAGANNCGGAAATGGGCCGCGTTTGGAGCGACCAGAATCGCTTCGAGAAGTGGCTTGAGGTGGAACTGGCTGCCGCCGACGCGCTGGCCGAGGCTGGCGTGGTTCCACGTGAAGCCGCCGCACGATTGCGCGAGCGCGCAAAAGTGAACGTTCCGCGCATCCATGAGATTGAATCGCGTGTCCGCCACGATGTAATCGCCTTCACCATGGCTGTGGGCGAAACCGTTGCGGACGCTGAATCGGCGCGCTGGCTGCATTTCGGCCTTACGTCAAACGACGTAGTAGACACCGCTCAGGCGCTGTTGCTTCGGGACGCCTCTGTTCTGATCGAACTCGGTCTCGAAAACTTCATCGCCATACTGGAACGCCGAGCATGGGAATTCAAAGACACGCCGCAGATGGGCCGCACTCACGGCGTTCATGCGGAGCCGGTCACCTTTGGCCTGAAACTGGCGAACTGGTATGACGAAAACCGCCGTAACCTGGAACGTTTTCGCGCTGCAGCCAAACAAGTGGCCGTGGGGAAGATTTCCGGAGCAGTGGGTAATTGCTCCCACCTCGGACCAGAAATGGAAGATAAGATCTGCGCCAAGCTGGGAATTGGCGCGGCTCCCGTGACCAGTCAAGTATTGGGCCGCGACCGCCATGCCCAATATATGAGTACTCTTGCGCTGATGGCCGCGTCTCTCGAACGTATTGCCTTGGAAATTCGTCACCTGCAACGCACTGAAGTCCGTGAAGTGGAAGAGCCCTTTGGCGGCGAGCAGCGCGGAAGCAGCGCCATGCCTCACAAGCGCAATCCCGTGAATTGCGAGCAAATCTGTGGCCTCGCGCGGGTTGTTCGCGCGAATGCACAGGCGGCTCTCGAAAATGTCGCGCTATGGCACGAGCGCGATATTTCGCATAGTTCGGTTGAGCGCATCATCCTGCCCGATTCGGCCATCCTGATGGATTACCTGCTGGCGAAAACTTCCGAATTAGTTGACAACATGCGCGTCTTCCCCCAGCGCATGATTCGCAATATTGAAATGACCCACGGTCTGATTTTTTCCGGGCAGCTTTTACAGGACTTGGTGGAACATGGCGCGCCACGCGAAGACGCCTACAAATGGGTGCAGAGCCATGCAATGGAAGCGTGGGAACAGGACCTGAATTTCCGTGAGCGAATCCATGCTGACGCAAATGTTCGCCGCTATCTCAATGACGCTGCGCTTGAGCGCGCCTTTGATCTCCGCCGCCACGTCCGTTACGTGGACGATATTTTCGTCCGCGTCTTTGGCCGTTAGCCCCGTGGATCTACAATCCACCGAGGCCTTGGCGCTGGGCATCGCCCTCAAAAATGGGGGTCGCAAGCGAAGATATTCAGAGGCGCAAAACGGTGCGATTTACGACACGCGTTNNCCTTGTCGCCATTGCCCACAAACGGTGGCACGTTGATAACCAGGCCGGTTTCGAGTTTGGCCTGTTTCATTACCGCGCTGGCGGTGGCTTTCTGAATGCTCGGCTCAGTATCCACCACCAGCAAATCGACGGTGTCCGGCAGCAGGACGCTCATCGGCTTGCCCTCGTAAAATTCCACCTTCACCATCAGATTGGGGATCAAATATTCGGCGGCATCCCCGAGCACGTCGTCCTTCTGCAGGGTGAGCTGATCGTAGGTCTGGGTATTCATGAAGTGAAAGCCATCTCCATCGTTGTAGAGAAATTCGAACGCAATCTCGTCGAGCATGGCGCGTTCGACAAATTCCTCGGCCCGGAACCGGTATTCCACGATCGCGCCCGTGCGCAGGTTGCGCATACGCGTGGCCATGGCCCCGCGCTTGTTACCTGGGGTACGATGGTCCACGCTAAAGATTGAGAAAAGTTGGCCCTCATGTTGGATAATCATGCCGATACGCAATTGCGTGGCCTTTAACATGGAATAACTCCTGGATTTTATTCGGGGAAAATGAAGCCGCGGCTGCTCTTGTGGCTGGCGGTCTTCGCCGAAACGTGTCGCAACCATTATAAAGAGCAGCCGTCGCATGGGTCAACGAAACCTGTTAAGCAATCCGGAATGGCATGCCAGCCTGGCGGCCCTATACCTCATTGTGCTGCTTGCGGGTGCTACCTGCGCCCCAATCCACGCGCAGAAAGAAACACTTACTCTTCCCCGATATACCAAGGGCGACGTCCGGACCGCTCAATCCGCTCTTTCCACCTGCCCAGCGCTTATGACCGTTTCGAGTGAGGCAGGTGTCCCCGGCGCCGCAATGGCGATTTCCGCTAATGGCCGGTTCCTGGCCACCTGGATTCACACTGCGGGGGGTGCGGACCTCACCGTCCGTAATCGTGACACAGGCGCCCATCATCGCATCGAACTTCCCGCGCAAACGGTCCCTCCAGGCATCACGTGGCGCGTCCTTGGGGCCCAATTCTCACCTGATGCTCATTGGCTGGTGGTAGGAGCGATGGGCCGCGTATGGGTTATGGAGGCATTAACCGGACACTTGGTGTATTCCGTGGGGGTTAGCAGCGACGATGGTCTGTGGCCCGGTAAATTCACTGTGTCAAACCACCGGCTGGGCGTCGCCTTCTGGCCGCCACAGTCCGCGCTGCACGATGGCGCGTCGGTGCATGCCGCCCTGCTGGATATATATGACCTCCCGACTGGTCGGGGGCTGCGCGCTTTTCCTTTTGGGGCGCATACGTCCGCCGCATGGACCTCAGTAGAACTTTCTCCCGATGACCGCTGGTTGCTGCTATTGGAACGCGCCCGGACATGGCCCGGCCAGGCGCATATGACTTTGCTGGATGTCGCTTCCGGCCAGCCAGTCTGGCGGAAAGGATATCCGGTGGAAACTGCCGGATGGACTGCGGACAGCTCTTCGATTCTGGCGCTGGGCCGCCGCCTGATATGGCTTTCGGCAAAAAATGGTCAGATGCAACGCGAATCGGGAAGCAATGCGGGCGCCAGCGAGTTTCAGCGCCTGAGTTTTAATGAGGTTGCCAGCGCGGCTATCGGCGTGTTTTCCCGATACAGTTCTTTTCAGCGGCTGTTCAAGCGGCATTCGGAGGAGACCTCATTAGTGGTGCTCTGGCGGATGGATACGGCCCAGGAGCTCTGCCGTATCCCTTTAAGCGCTGGCACCGCCGTTGACGGCCGGGTTACCTCCCGGGCGGAAGTCGTAGCCCTGGAGGAAACCTACGGCCCGCGCAATCCGACGCCCCGGCCGAAAGCTGTGCGCATTGTTACTTACAAATTGGCCGCCTCACCGCCATTGCGCCCTTTCGTATCGCCAGCGTCGCCGCCATCCCTGTCCCCGCCAAACCATTGATCCGCTTCGATGTCAGCATAGGGGTAAATTCTTATCTTTTCCGTTGCCTGTGGATGATCTCCCTTCATGATATGGAGAGTATCGTCAGGCAGAGCGCCATGCTAGACTGCCCCGCGTGAGCTTTTCGAATCCTCCTAAGGGTCTATCATCGGGCGACTTGCGGGTTCGCGTTGGATCTTTGGAACTCGCCAATCCCATCCTTGCCGCCAGTGGCACCTTTGGCTATGGGGTTGAATTCGCTCATCTAGCGGACCTGAACCGCTTGGGCGGCATTGTCACCAAGGGTCTTTCCCTTGAGCCGATTGCGGGCGCACCTCCTCCCCGGCTTGTCCCTACGCCTTCGGGAATGATGAATGCGGTCGGCCTCCAAAATATGGGCGTGCGAGCCTTCGTAGAGGAAAAACTCCCCCAACTCCGCCAATACAGGACAGCCATTGTCGCCAATGTCTTTGGCCGTGCCATCGGGGAATATCAGGAGGTGATCAGGATCCTGGAGGATGCCCCCGGCATTGCCGCCTATGAACTGAATATTTCCTGCCCCAATGTGGAAAAAGGCGGCTCGGAGTTCAGTTGTTCCCCGGAAACCACGGCTGCCGCCGTTTCTGCCGCGCGCCAGGTCGCCAAGCGACCTTTGTGGGTGAAGCTTTCTCCATGGGTTGGCCGCATCGCTGAATTTGCCCGGGCAGCGGAATCGGCTGGTGCGGACGCCCTAACCGTCGCCAATACCTACCCGGCTCTGGCTTTCGACCTTGCTACTGGAAAGCCGGCGCTGGGAAACGTTACCGGCGGCCTGTCGGGCCCGGCTATTCGTCCAATTACCGTCCGATTGGTGTGGGAGGCACACCAAGCTGTGGAAATTCCCATTGTTGGCCTTGGCGGAGTGGAAACCACCGACGATGTGATCGAATAGAGGGGCGGTTTACTGCGGCGCACCGGTCGCTAATGGCACATAGCGTCATTCGTCCCGACGCATCATTTTTGGTCGCTCTTGGAGTAACAGCAGACAAAGGTCGGCCCGGATGCTGAACGGGTACGCAGCGATTAACCCAACGGCGACATTGGCTGCCAACGAACATCTGCCCAAAGCCGCTTTCA
>PKXT01000331.1 GCA_003133505.1 Acidobacteriota bacterium | reverse complement strand
ATGCCCAAGCAACTTCGTCAACGTCTCAAGGTCTCCGTCCTCCGCAATGAAGCCGCGTTCGAGATACCCTTCAAACATCATGCGGATATCAAAGGCTGACCAAGAAGGGGCTCTTTTGCGCATCTGCTCCTCAAACGCATCCATGTCGTTACCGGAATAGCGAATCTCCTTGCCCAGCAGCCCGCTCCAAATTGACGCGATCTTGGGACCACTCAGCACCTCGGGACCGTTGAGGTTGTAGGTTTTGCCGAAATGTCCGTCGGAGGTAAGCGCAATCGCGGCGGCCTCGGCAATATCCCGGATGTCGACTGCGGAGATGCCTACTTGGCCAAGAGGCATGGGGTAGATCCCAGTCTTGGTAAGCGCATCTTTCAACGTTGCGTCGTTCTGAATGAAGTAGTTTGGGCGGATAATCGTGAACGGGACATCGAACTCCCGCAGGGCACTTTCTATCGCCAGCTTGGAGGCGAAGTGTGGAACATCCTTGAAGTGCTCAACGCGGAAGACCGAGTGATACACGACATGGCGTAGCTTCAATTTCTTCGCCAGATCGTAGGCGATGAGTCCCTGCGTCAGTTCATCTGGGAGGACTGCGTTCAGCAGATAAAGCTTATCCACTCCGTCCAATGCCTTCTCGACGGAGACCGGATCGAGCAGATCGCCGATGGCGGCCTCAACACCCGCCAGCGTGGGGGCATCGTTCTTTCGTACCAGAAGACGAATATCCGCGTTGCGTTTCTGTAGCTCCTTCACAACTTCCGAGCCAACGCGGCCGGTGCCGCCTGTCACTAGAATCTTCATNNGAAATTCCGTCGGCTTTCTTCCTAGTAGCCAACCACGTACGTTCGAATTGCCGGTTGACATCGTCACGCCCGACGCATTTCAGCACATGCTTGTGGATTAAGATGACGAGCTTCGTGCAGGACAACTCGGACTGGGCGTGCACTCTTCATCTATGAACACGAGTATCTCGACTAGTCAGATATGGGTCTGTGCTAAACAGAACACTCGATTGTTCACAAGCGCAAACTGGNNAAGAGATGCTGGTTGCGGGGGCCTGCAACCATCCGAATTGGTTGCTGCTGGCTTTTAGGTTGGAACTGATCCGTCTCGCAGCGTCGGCGACGCGGGAGGTCAAGCGTCATAGGTGGGCGATTCCGTATAGATAGATGAAGGACGGCTTGCCTTAGAGCTCCACTAGCAGAACAGTTCTAATGAGAACGATTACGGGGTAAATAAATCCCAGATTTCAGAGTCGGGCCACAACCCCGATAATCCAAAAGCGATCGTCCTCGGAATTGGAGCTTACGGTGTACCTTGTGGGGCGGCTCCCGTCCCACTTAGAGTCGCCGAGTGCGGGCTTCCGGGCGCATCATCCACGACCGTGACCTGGGCGCTCTTGGCGCCCAGGCTGGTCGGGGCGAAAATTATGCCGATGGAGCAACTGGCTCGCGACGCTAGTTCTCCCTGGTCAGCCGGACAGGCATTCTTCATTGTGTGCAGGCGAAATTCGCTGCTCGCAGCCCCATTCAGNNGCGGAATTAATGTGCAAGACTGTGCTGCCAACATTCATAAGGACGATAACAGCGGGGGAACTTGCGGCATTCACCAACTGATTACCAAACGCAAGCGCCGATGGAGCGAGCTTTACCTCCGGAGTGGCTGGTGTGGACTTCCCGATCAGGGCAACACTCTGGGGACTCCCGGAGGAATTATCACTGATATTCAGAGTCGCCGAAAAGGAACCACTGTCGCTGGTAGGATGAAACACAACATGTATTTCGCAGTGGCCATTCGTTGTCACCGTGGATGGGCTGACCGGGCAATTGTTGGTTTCCGCAAAGTCGCTGCTATTTTCACCGGTGACGGAGATGGCGCTGATGGTCAGTTCCCCTTGTCCATTGTTGGTTAATTGGACGAGCTGATCCATACTGGAAGTTCCTTGCGCCTGCGCGCCAAACGTCAACTGGTAAACTGATAAGGTCACCTGCGGATCCGCGGCGAAGACCACGTCGCTTACCAGCAGCGCGACGAACATGATCACAAGTGCCACAGTAATTTTCCGATTGGGTCCGCTCGCCATCGAATCAGCCCTCCCCTGGAGATTGCGAGCTTATCGTAGCTCCCTCTCATTACGAATGCTATAGGGCCTTTCCCGCAGGGTTACACAGTCCGAAACTTGCATCAATGCTCACTGTCCCTGCTAGAATCGGCACGCAAGGCTTGCGCAATGATAGATTGAGGGCACAAGCAATGAACGTTAAAGAATAAAAAGGGGGGAAAGATGAGCGTCCAAGTGGACGAATGGATGGCCACAACCGCATTCGAGCTGCCGGGCTACAAAATAGTGCGATCATTAGGCGCGGTGCGGGGCATAGTGGTGAGGTCGCGCAGCATTTTCGGGACTCTCGGCGCGTCTTTGCAAACTGTTGTTGGGGGCAACATCACCATTTACACGGAAATGTGCGAAAAGACGCGACGCGACGCACTTGAGCTAATGCTGCAACACGCTGGTATGTTGGAGGCCAATGCTGTCATCGGAATGCGTTACGACGCCAACGAAGTGATGCAGGGCGTGACAGAAGTGCTGGCCTATGGCACGGCAGTGGTGGTGAAGCAGGTTGCCCAGGAATAGGGCGCGCTGGGTGAAAAATTCCTCGACGTCTGTCACCGCCCTGGCGGGAGGGATTGGGGCGGCCAAACTGCTGCTTGGCTTGTGCCGTGTGCTTCCTGCGGAAAATATCACGGCAATCGTCAATAATGGAGATGATATCGAGATATACGGGCTTACTATTTGCCCGGATCTCGATACTGTGACGTACACCCTGGCTGGTGTCGTAAACACGTCTACCGGATGGGGCCTCGCTGAAGACACGTATGAAGCGCTCCCCTGGCTGCGGCGCTACGGGCGCGAGACCTGGTTCAACCTCGGTGATCGCGACCTGGCCACCCACATCCACCGCACGGCGCTGCTCCGTCGCGGAGCGTCACTTTCGGAAGTCGCTGACTCCATCCGGCGCGCGCTTGGCGTAGCCATTCGTATTCTTCCCATGAGCGATGCGCCCGTGCGAACGATCCTGGAGACGGATATTGGCCGGCTGGCTTTTCAGGAATATTTTGTGCGGGAACGCGCGCTGCCTCGCGTAAGGAAAATCCAATTTGAAGGTGCGAGCGACGCACCGGCCGCTCCCAGCGTTCTGGCGGCGATTCAAACAGCAGACGTTGTGATGATTTGCCCGAGCAATCCGCTGATTAGCATTGGTCCCATTCTTGCGGTACCGGGAATCCGGGGGGCATTGGCCGCGCGCCGCGAGCACGTCGTTGCTGTAACCCCCATCGTGGGCGGGAAATCCCTTAAAGGGCCCACTGGTAAAATGCTTCAAGAATTAGGGATGGAGGTTTCAGCGCTCGCTGTAGCCCGGATGTATCAGGATGNNGAAACAGCGCCTTGCCGAAATCATCCTCTCTGCGCATATTTAATGAATGCCCCAAGATGGTCACGACGAGAGCTAGACGACCAGCAGGCGGTGGAAGCGGTTACCTTGGCCCAATGCCGCAAGCACTTCAAATACCAGGCCCCCGAAGCGAAGGGCTGACTCAAACGATTTGCGGCTTTGCTTTTGGTCAAGAAAGCGCGCTATTAGATCTTCCTCGGAGGCGTCGGATGCTGCAAGGAATTCCTCGTAGCATTTGAGAAGGTCTTCGATTCGCAATCGAGCGTCGATCGATTCCGGCTGCAAAATGAGCCATTCGGGGCGCTGTGTAGGACTCAGTGCGACCATTTTATGCGCATCCGCCGGACTCCCCGTTCCTTCTTTTGAAAACGGGCATGCCGCCGCCTTTCGCGAAACTTCTAACCCAGCGGCACGCCTCTGTCATGGCCGATCTGGGGGAAGCTCCTTCGATACAGAGCCTTTCCCTATCAAGGCCATTAATTTGAAGAGCTTGTGGCTGGTAATTAGGCGAAATTGGCTTGAGCTCGGCATAGAAGGTCTCAGTATAGCCCGCGGGCCTGACAAAATGCTCCCCGTCGAATGAACCGGCATATACCAGCGCAAACGAAAGGATCGAGAATGGTCCCGGTATTGGCCCATCCGTCTCCACATCGGCGGAGAAATATATGTCCGTCGTTCTCCGCTCCTCGGGTAGTTGTTGTCCGCACCCACATCGCGGATCGGTTGCTCGGGAGGATGGTGAGTAATTGGCATCGCCATAATGCTAGTGTACTGTCCCGGAAA
>PKXT01000082.1 GCA_003133505.1 Acidobacteriota bacterium | reverse complement strand
GCCGGAAGCTGGCCTGAGCGTCTAGCCTGCCCACCCTATCTACTTGGGAGGATGTTCTTGCTCATTGGCTTTTCTATCCGGGGACGAGTGACGCGCTCCGGTGTGACTGGCCGAATCACGTTCCGGATGATTGCTGTTTTGGGAGCCATT
This sequence comes from Acidobacteriota bacterium, assembly GCA_003133505.1. Taxonomy (GTDB): domain Bacteria; phylum Acidobacteriota; class Terriglobia; order Acidiferrales; family UBA7541; genus PALSA-278. The sequence continues at coordinate 7,173 of PKXT01000082.1, read as the reverse complement.
ATTCCCGCGATCAGGGCCATTCTGATTGGTTCGCCCCTGCCCAGGGGTACGGGGCGCATGCGTAGGCACCCCTGCTACTGGGCTTGCCCCAGCAGCCCCACCAGCTGCTCCTGGAGTGCGCGCCGNNGCTGCTCCTGGAGTGCGCGCCGCGCCGGCTGCTCCTGGAGTGCGCGCCGCGCCGGCTGCTCCCGGAGTGCGCGCTCCGCCGGCTTTCGCGGCTGGGGCAGGAGCGGAGGCGTTATTGTTAACTTGATTGTTTCTTTGGGCATTGTGATAGGTGGCCGCCTGCGCGTGCAATGCGCACGGAGTAACCGCCCCAACGACGGTAAATACAAATACGGGTAAAGCTAGTTTGTAAAAGCTTTTCATAATATCTCCCTTTTGCTCACGGAACGCGATAGCACCTGCGAGCAATCCAGACGGGCAAATGGCTGAGTTTGCCATCGTCCTACCCATCGGGATTTTTGCCTTGACGGCATCTGCGAAACTTTATTATACAACCCGATTATACGCTTATTGTTCCTAACCTAAGCCTTGCTGATGGGTTGACTGGATTTGTCGCCAACATACAGCGGCGCGAAATCGGTGCGTATAGATGTGCTTTATGATTCTGTGGCAATTAGAAAAAAACAGTATGTCATAGATATGCCATTACTTAGCGAATTTGGGACTTCGTCCCCATCTATGGTCGGAAATGGCAATAACTCGGATTCCGGCCCCCCTTTGACAGCATAGCCAGGTTGGGTGTATTTAACTATCAGGTTAAATACAAACGTGCCGACGACAGGGACGCCTGACAATCTCTCCGCGACGTTCGCGGCTCTTGCCGATCCCACCCGTCGCGCTATTCTCGCCCGGCTGATCGCTGGCGAAGTCTCCGTCACCGAACTCGCCGAGCCGTTTGCGATGAGTCTTCCCGCCGTTTCCAAACACTTGAAAGTTCTTAAGCGCGCCGGACTGATCGGCCGCGGGCACGAGGCGCAGTGGCGGCCCTGCCGACTGGAGGCGGGCCCCCTCAAAAGCGTCGCCGATTGGGTGGAGCGCTACAGGCAATTTTGGGCGGAAAGCTTTGACCGGCTGGATGATTATTTGCGCGAGGTACAGAAAGAAACTGAGCACGAGACGGAGAAACACCCATCAGAAAAGGAGAAGGCACATGGCCGCAAGGGACGCAGGAAACAGCGTGGCAAGCAGTATGGATAACGCCACGAGCGCGAGAACCACTGAGCGAGAGATTATTCTGGAGCGCATTTTCGACGCGCCACGCGAGTTGGTCTTCGAGGCGTGGACGGATCCACAGCGGATAGGGCAGTGGTGGGGGCCACGCGGGTTTACGACGACGGTTTATGGCATGGATGTTAGGCCGGGCGGCGAGTGGCGGCTGACCATGCACGGTCCCGACGGGCGGGATTATAAGAACAGGTCGTCTATATCGAAGTGGTGAAACCGGAACGGCTGGTCTATCAGCATGAACCCGAAAAGGATTGCGNNGAGCCGGTCCATTCCGAAGTAACGGTGACGTTGCGGAGCAGGAGGGCAAAACCAAGGTCACATTGCGAATGCTGTTTCCGTCAGCTGCGGCGCTGGCGCACATCATCGAGAAATACCACGCTGTTGAGGGCGGACAGCAGACCCTTGCCCGCCTGGGCGAGCATCTGGAGGGGATGCGGCGTTTGGAGACGGCGGGAGTCAGACTTTTCGGGAAAGAAGGCGAACAGGGGGGATTGGAGATCATTCGCTTATTCGATGCGCCACCGCAGGTTGTCTTCGATGCGTGGACCAGCCCGGAGCGACTGGCGCGCTGGTGGAGGCCGAAGGGGTTCACGCTGCCCACTTGCACGATGGACTTTCGAGTGGGAGGCGCTTACCGGCAATGCATGAGATCACCAGAAGGACGCGATTACTGGTGCAGCGGCGTATATACCGAAATTGTGGCGCCGGAGCGGATTGTCTTCAGCGCTGTTCTGGAGCACGACCCCGGCAACAAAGTACTGACGACGCTGACATTCGAAGAGGAAGGAACGAAGACGCGGCTCACAGTGCTGCAAACCTTTGTGGTAACTGCGACGATGAGGCAGGGTGCGCCTCGAGGCTGGAGCGAGACTATGGATCGCTTGGGCGACTTCGTGGGGCAAGGATAAAGATAGCGGGCTCTGAACGCGGAAGTGGGCTGGGAACCTAGAGAGCGAGAGGGTCTCGGCGCTTAATGAAACTGGCTGAGGCGTAGAGCCTCCGCTATAACACCATCGGAATTGGAAAGTTTTGCGGCGCTGGCAAAAGGAGCTTGCAATAAGCAAACTGATTATGTGGAATTTGATGACGCTCGATGGCTATTTCGAAGGAGCGGAAAGTTGGGGGTTGGATTGGCTCCAGTACGTCTGGGGCGATGAACTAGAGCGCTTCTCATCGGAGCAGTTGCGATCCACCGAGATGCTCTTGTTTGGCCGCGTGACCTATCAGGGCATGGCCGCCTATTGGCAGCCCGCGCAAGGCGAAGTCGCCGGGGTCATGAACAGCTTGCCCAAAGTGGTCTTTTCACGAACGCTCGATGAGGCGGAATGGAACAACACAAAACTCGTGAAAGGTGACGAGGCGGCGAAGGTTCGGGAGCTGAAGCGCCAGGGCGACAAGAACATATTTGTGTTTGGCAGCGGCGATCTCTCCGCAACGCTGATGGAGCAAGGGCTCTTCGATGAATATCGCATTGGCCTGGTCCCGGTTGTGTTGGGAAGAGGCAAGACGCTATTCGGTCGCAACCTGAGCCGGAGGCGAATGAATCTCCTGGAAGCGAGGCCGTTGTCGTCAGGATGCGTAATTCTGCGTTATGAGCCGCAGGCGGAGGAATAAGCATTTTTTGGTTCAGAGCGCGCACAATCAGTATTACAGTCACATGAGATGGGTGTACAATGGCACCGTTTTTGAGTTCAAATCCATGATGGAATTTGCACAGGAGAAAATTCATGGCAAAAAATAAGGCCGTAGGAACCATCGCGGGCCTGTTTCTAGGCGCGCTGTCGCTCGCGGGTGTCGCCGCCGCACAGACGGTTTACGTGCGTGTAGCGCCTCCGCCTGTGGTGGTGCAAACGCGTCCAGTGGCGCCCGGCCCCCGGTACGTCTGGGAGCCCGGTTACCAAAGCTGGAATGGGAGGGCTTATGTGTGGGCGCCGGGAAGGTGGGCGTTGCCACCGCGTCCTGGGGTAGTGTGGGTCCCGGGACACTGGGTTCACGGTCCCCGCGGCTGGTTTTGGGTCGGCGGCCACTGGCGGTAGAAGCTGACTGTAGCATTACACGAAGGTAAGAGCGGAAGCAGTGACGCGGCGGTGATAGATGGTTCAACGTAGCGCGTAGCCTCAGCTATCCGGCCAGATCATCACGACGGTCTGGCCACGTGAGGCTTGGGTATCGCTCGGTGCCGCGCTTCTGTGAAATTGTGGGAGCGAGCTTATGAGCATCTTTAGTCAAATTGATGGGCGGGACTCTGGCCGCATCTGAACAGACAATCTCTGAAGCTAAATCCAAATACCGAGCCGCCGATGAGGCCCGGCAATCGGCCCTGAGGGTACTTGCGAAGTCGGAAAGCCGACTGCATGAGGCGCTTGAGGCGGCCCGAGATGCTGGGATCATACTTATCAACTCGCTGGTCCGGTTTGGATGCGTGGTCGTGAAGGAACTCAATCGTGTCAAATACTCGGTCCTCTGTAATGTCAGCGAGGGTCCAGACTTCAATTGGAAACAGTTGGACACGTAGCGCCAGAACGGCTGTGTGCAGAAATGAGTCAGGCACCTGGCTTCCCATGATCTCTGCCTTGCCCCTAAAGAAATCATCGTCGCGAAACATTAGGTATAGATGTTTGAGCTTCGTGTAAAGCTCCAGGAGTGTCCGGCTCCTAGGGTTGTTGCGCGAGCTGTAGTAGGGGCGTCGCTTCATAGGGGCTCAGGTCTTTATCCGCGTTTGGGGCGGAGGGAGGCGAGCATTTCCGCTAACGGCAAGGTGTTAATGACGTCGCGAGGCTCGAGCCAGGCGCGGCGGGCGGTGATGACTCCGTACTTCATCAGGAGGAGGTTGCCGGTGCTGTGGGAGTCGGTGGAGATGACCACTTTGAGGCCGCGCTCCTTGGCCATGCGGAGGTGGGTGTCCCGGAAGTCGAGGCGGTCGGGGTAGCTGTTGCATTCGACGACGACGCCGAAGCGCTTGCACGTATCGAGAATCAGTTCCATGTCGTATTCGGAAGGCTCGCGGCGGAGGAGCAGGCGTCCAGTGGGATGGGCGAGAATCTGGAGATAGGGATTTTCGAGAGCACGCAGAAGGCGGTCAGTCATCGCGGCGCGTTCCATTCGCATGTGGGAATGAACGGAGGCAACGACGACATTGAGCTGGGCGAGAACGTCGTTGTGCAGGTCGAGCAAGCCGTCTTTGAGAATATCCACTTCAATACTGGTGAGCAGACGGATTTTGGGAAACTTCTTCTGCGCGGCGTGAATTTTCTTGATTTGCTCGAGAGTGCGCTTCTCGTCCATGCCGCGAACCATGGCGAGGGCTTTGGAATGGTCCGTAAGGGCGATATATTCGTAGCCGAGCTCCTGCGCGGCGGCGGCCATTTGTTCGATGGAGTTCTTGCCGTCGGATGCGGTGGTGTGCATCTGGAGGTCGCCGCGAATGTCCTCCAGGTTGACGAGGCGCGGAAGGGTGTGCTTTTCGGCGGCTTCGATTTCGCCGGTGTTTTCGCGAAGCTGCGGATCAATGTAATCGAGCTTGAGCTTGCGGTAGATTTCCTCTTCGGTACGCGACGCGGCGACTTTGCCGCCCTTCAGCGTTGTCAGCGCATATTCATTCAGCGTATAGCCCATTTTGAGAGCGCGTCCGCGCAGGGCGACATTGTGTTCCTTGGAGCCGGTAAAATAGAGCATGGCGGCGCCTTCGCTTTCGGCTCTGAGGAAACGCACGTCAACCTGCATGCCGCTGGTGGAGCGAAAACTGACTTTGTTTTCGCCGTGGGCGAGCACCTGATCGATCGCCCCAAAGGCAAGCACGTGGGCGATGACTTTCTCAACGTGTTCGGCGGAATCGCGGCCGGGGGGAAGGATCACGATGAAATCGAGATCGCCAATGGTTTCCTTGCCCCTCCGAAGCGACCCGGCGAAAGTGACGGAGAGGATGTCCTCTCCCATGCCGCGAATGTAGCCGGCGACAAGGTCAGCCATTTCTTCCGCGGCGTTAATCAGGGAGCGGCCGCCTCCGCGGCGATGGGCTTCAATGGCGGAGATGATGTTCTGTTCTGTCTTTTCGCCGAAGCCGGGAAGATCGCGGAGCTTGCCTTCGCGGGCGATTTTTTCGATGGCATCCACGTTGCCGGCTTGGAAATGGCTCCACAGAAAAGCGGCTTTCTTGGGGCCGAGGGATTGCAGGCGGAGCACCTCAAGCATGGTGACGGGATATTTTTTCAGGAGCTTCGCGCGCATGAAGTAATCGCCGGTGCGCACGATTTCCTGGATGTGCGCGGCCATGTTGTCGCCAATGCCGGGAAGCTCTGTGAGCTTGTCGGTGTCCGCGGACATAGCGGCGACGGATTCGGTCATGGTCTCGATGAGCTCGGCGGCTTTTTCATAGGTGCGATAGCGGCCGATGATGGCGCCGTCAATTTCGAGGAGCTGCGCGGTCTCGCGCAGGATGTGAGCGATTTCCCGATTGTCCATGGAAGAAATTATAAGCTATGCGGCGGATGAGATGCGGCGAATGAGTAAGCTCATTCCGGCGCGGAGATCATGGGGCGGGCGCCAGAGTGCGAAGCAAATCGGTCGTGAACTGGGCGAGCTCGGCGAGGCGCGCGGGCGTGGCTTCGACAGATTGCTGCTTCCACACAAACCAATCGGAGCCGCCCCGCGAGATGCGGACGGAAATTTGCTGGCCGATCATCCAGCCGGGATCGCCAAAGAGGCGCACGTCGCCCGATTCCTGCGCGGAGAGAAGTGCGGCGCAGCTCCCTTTCCGCACTCCAATGTAATTGGCGTACATGGGAAACGCGACGAAGATAAAGCCGCTATCGCGAAGTTTTTCGAGGACGGCGACGTGAGACGGGGTGAGTTCGGGCATATGCGACGCCTGTATTGTAAGGGCAAATCCAGCCGACAGCTATAGCGATAAACAAGGATAAATACCACATCAAATGCAGATCCTTCGCTACGCTCAGAATGAAAGGTTCACGGGGGGGGATTAACAGGCCGGCGGTTCTGAAAGGGACATTGAACAAATCAATAGCCAGTGTTTTGTTGCGCTTCCTTCGTCAGGGCAGGCAGGATGACTTATAGACGCATGCGGCGAAATAGCAGATGACGGAAGACGGTAACGCAGGCCTCTAAATCAGGCGGCGGAAGAAATGGCGGCTTCGATTTCAGCGATGGCGGCTCGAAGAGCGGCGAGCAATTCCTCGCGCGCGACGTTGCTCTTACGGAACTGAATCCGCACGCGAAAATTTCCCTGCGGTGGCCGGAATTCAAAGGTGTAGGACTTGGGCCGTGGCTCGCTGGCCGAAGCGTCCTGACGGGCACGCCGCGCTTCATCGCGGGTCAGGCCACCTTGCTCGATTTGCTCGATCATTGCGCGCATGGCGGCTTCATTGGGTTGGCGGGCGACCTGGAGCAACAGCGAACGGGAGACAATTCCCTTCTCCGTGCAGACCTTTCGCAAGGGCTCCGGAATCGCGCGAAGGGAAAGCGTCTCGGTAACCGAAGAACGAGCCTTGCCGATTTTTCGGGCGATGTCCTCGTGAGTGTATTCGTATTGCTGGGCCAGGCGGAACAGGCCTTCGGATTCCTCAAAGACGCTCAAATCCTTGCGCTGAAGATTTTCGATGAGCGCAAGCTCAAGAGTTTCGGCTTCGTCGGCGATGCGCTCGATGCAGGGGACCTCGGTCAGTCCCGCTTCCTGCGATGCGTGGTAACGGCGCTCGCCGGAAATGATGTAGTAGATGTCTTCGCGCGGAACGTAGCGCACCAGCAGCGGCTGGAGAATTCCTTTTTCACGAATGGACGCGGCGAGTTCGCTAACGTCGCCGATAACTTTGCGCGGCTGATCGGGATTGGGACGCACTTTTTCCAGCGGTATCATCCGTCCAACGGACGCGCCGCTGTAACTGGTCAGCGATTCGATGTAATGCGCGTCATGCCGCATCTTGA